>JAEMRP010000015.1 GCA_016463265.1 Microbacteriaceae bacterium
ACCGAACGGCGTGATTTCGTAAAGGTCGCTACCGTTTCCTACATAAAAATTGTTCTGGAAGAACGTCGAGCCCTGTTGAGCACCCCCGGCGGTACCAACCCACCTGATGTTTCCGTCAATGTCCATCACAATGGGGTGCGCCCCGCACGCCCAGGCCTTGAGCATGAAGAACGAATAGTCAAGTTTCACGGCCGCTGACGGGCTCACCACCTTGGTAGCCCCCGCCAGCGTGTCTCGGCACGAACTCGACCACTCGGACGACGTGAGCTCGTGGCTCAGCGTCGTTCTGCGCCCCTTCGCCGATTTCACCGTAATAATGACCGTGTTGTCGTAGTCATCGTAAAGTCCGAACAGTGGAATCGTGACCGTGGTGGAGTCGGTGAAATAGCCATTGAGGGCCAAATACTTCCTCGTGAAAACCGCGGTCACGGGTTCAGAAAAGGTCCCCGGTTTCGGTTGGATGTGAAACGAGAAAGTGCTGGCGGATTGCGGGATGCCCGAGATCGTGATGTCCCCGATGAAGGGGGTGGAACCCTCTGACGCAGAATCGACAACGGACCGGGCGGACGCGACCGCTGTCTTACCGACACCAACGGCACCATCAGAAATTCCGGCTAACACTATTCCGGTGACAAGAGCAATCGCGATTCGTGAGGTTTTTTTGCCCATTCGTCCAGACTACCGAAGGGCGAACAATAAACTGGGCCACGTGACACTCCCCAAAATAATTCTCTACTACGCGTTCGCACCGGTCGCCGATCCCCAGGCGGTCGTTTTGTGGCAACGCGCGTTGTGTGCTCAGCACGGGCTCAAAGGTCGGATCATCGTGTCGAAGCATGGAATCAACGGAACCGTTGGCGGTCCGATGGGCGAGGTCAAGAAGTACGCCCGCGCAACCAAGCAGTATCCGGGATTCGGGGCGATGGACGTGAAGTGGTCAGAGGGAACGGGTGATGATTTCCCGCGGCTGAGCGTCAAGGCACGCCCAGAACTCGTCGCGTTCTCTTCCCCCGACGAGATAGTCGTCGGCGAGACCGGTGTTCTCAACGGGGGGCAGCACCTCACCCCCCGGCAGGTGAACGACCTCGTGGCCGAACGCGGTGACGATGTGGTGTTTTTCGACGGACGGAACACGTTCGAGGCCCGAATCGGGAAGTTCAAAAACGCGGTCGTTCCCGACGTTCGAACGACTCATGATTTCATAACCGAACTCGACAGTGGCAAGTACGACCACCTCAAGAGCAAGCCGATCGTGACCTATTGCACGGGCGGGGTGCGATGCGAGATCCTCAGCGCGGCGATGCTCAATCGCGGTTTCTCCGAGGTCTATCAAATCGAGGGCGGAATCGTTCGATACGGCGAGGCCTACCGCGACAAAGGGCTGTGGGAGGGGTCGCTGCACGTTTTCGACGAGCGTATGACTGTCAATTTCAGTGCTGACGCCGCGGTCGTCGGGCAGTGCGACGTGTGTGGTTCGGCGACATCGACCGTGGTCAATTGTGCGAACCTCGATTGTCGCCATCGCGCAGTTATCTGCGCGTCATGCCAGGATAACCCGGCCAATCTCGAATGTGACGGACGTCACGCCGACCAGAAACCAACGGGCGAGGTCGGCTAGGCCGTATACGCCGACATCAGGAAGTCGGAGAGCGTGTCGCGTTCATCGCTGGCGATGAATGCCGCATTGACGGCGTTCAGTTGCCACTGCAGGACGTCGTCGAGGTCGTAGCCGAACGTTTCGGCAAGATTGGTGATTTCGCGGGACAAGCTCGTGCCACTCATAAGGCGATTGTCGGTATTGATGGTGACAGCAAACCCGAGTTGATACAGCATTTCGAACGGGTGATCGCCGATTGTCGAGCCAAAGCGGCTAAACGCGTTCGTGTGGACGTTCGACGTTGGGCAGATTTCGAGCGCGATTCGGCGGTCGCGAACCCACTCGGCGAGCGGTCCAAGTGTGACGTGGGTCCCCGATCCGTCGTTCGCGATTGACAGGTCATCCGTGATTCGAACTCCATGCCCCAAACGCAATGCGCGCCCGTCAATCAGCGCGCCTTCGATGCTCTCGAGCCCATCGGCTTCGCCCGCGTGAACCGTGCGAGGAACCCAGGCCGCGTCAAGTTTCGCGAATGCCGAGGCGAGTCTCGACACCGGAAACCCTGCCTCCGGGCCAGCGATATCAAAGCCAACAACTCCACGTGCGCGATATTCGATCGCAAGGTCGGCGATCTCGCCGGCACGGTCCGCCTGACGCATCGCGCACAGCAATTGCCCGATGCGGGCAACTCGACCGACCGCGCGACCCTCCGTGACCGCTGTATCGATTCCGCGCTGGACGGCGTCGATCGCGTCGCGCATGTCGAGACCGTTCTCGACGTGCAGTTCCGGTGCCCATCGAACCTCGCCGTAGACGACACCGTCCGCGATGAGATCCTCGACGAATTCCTTTGCGATTCGTTCGAGGTTCTCTGCCGTTTGCATGACGGACAGCGTCACCGAGAACGTAGCAAGATAATCGACCAGGTTTCCTGAATCAGCATTGGACCGAACCCACTCATTCAACTCGTCCGGTGTCGAGCGGGGAATCTCAATGCCTCCCGTAGCGGCCAGTTCGACGATGGTCGATGGTCGAAGCCCGCCATCGAGGTGATCGTGCAGAGAGATCTTGGGGAGCGACTCGACAGTGATGTCGGTACCTGGGAACAGGTGGATGGTTCCGTCCCCGGGCGTTACCTGGGGAAGTCCGATGCGACTCATCCGGTGATGACTTCGGCGATGAGTGGGCCGCGGTCGATGACGCTTTCGCCGATTTCCCAACCACCGTCGAGAGCTTCCAGCGCACGGTCAAAACGCGCGGAATCGTTCGCCGACAGGGTGAATAAGACGTCACCCTTTTTCACCGCAGCACCCGGCTTGACGGCGAGGTCAATTCCCGCTGCGTGAATCACGGGGTCTTCTTTTCGCGCGCGTCCAGCCCCAAGGCGCCAGGCCGCGATCCCGAACGGAAGCGCGTCCATACGAGACACGACTCCGTCGCGCGTCGCGGTCACAACATGGCTTTCCGAGGCGACGGGAAGCGCGGCGTCGGGGTCTCCGCCCTGAGCGCTCACCATCGCGCGCCACGAATCCATCGCTTTGCCGTTCGCGAGGTGTGAGCGAACATCGACGCCCGTCATTCCCGCAAGTTCAAGCATGTGTTCCGCCAGCGTCACCGTGACCTCCACTACATCGGCCGGCCCGCCCCCGGCGAGCACCTCAACCGATTCCCGAACCTCGTTCGCATTTCCGATCGCGAGGCCGAGCGGAGTGTTCATGTTGGTCAGAACCGCCCTGGTTGCGACGCCTGCATCGTTTCCGATGCGGACGAGGACGTTGGCGAGTTCCTTCGCACGGTCAAATTCGCTCATGAAAGCGCCATTGCCAAACTTGACATCGAGAACGAGTGACGACGTTCCCTCGGCGAGCTTTTTGCTCATGATGCTCGAGGCAATCAGGGGAATCGCTTCGACGGTCCCCGTGATGTCGCGCAGTGCGTATAACTTCCGGTCGGCGGGCGCAAGGCCGGAACCCGCTGCACAGACAACAGCTCCGACCTTTTCGAGCTGTGCCAGCATCTCAACGTTTGACAGGTCAGCACGCCACCCCGGGATGCTCTCGAACTTGTCCAATGTTCCGCCCGTGTGTCCGAGTCCGCGACCCGACAGTTGCGGCACCGCAAGCCCGAAACTCGCAACCAACGGCGCCAGCGGAAGTGTGATCTTGTCGCCGACTCCACCCGTCGAGTGCTTATCGGTCGTGACTTTCGATAGGCCCGAGAAATCAAGGCGTTCGCCCGAGTTCACCATTGCGGCCGTCAGATCATTGATCTCGGTGGACACCATGCCACGCAGGAAAATCGCCATCGTCATCGCCGACATTTGCTCATCGGCAACATATCCGCGGGTGTAGGCATCGACCAGCCACCCGATTTGCGCGGCCGACAGTTCGCCGCCGTCACGTTTAATTTTGATGAGGTCGACCGCATCGAACGGTTCAATGGCGGTCATTCGCATCCTTCACACGTAGTTGCCGAAGCGGGATCGGTCAAGGAGTAGGCATCCAGCTCGCGCGGACCGAAGGCGTCGGGCAGGACCTGGTCAATCGTTCGCATTCCCGAGACGGTCTCGAGAACCATTCCCGGCGCCGAGTGTTCGAACAATAACTGGCGGCAACGGCCGCACGGCATCAGAACGTCGCCGTGACCGTCGACACACGTGAACGCAACAAGTTTGCCGCCCCCCGACATTGCCAGAGCACTGACGAGCGCACATTCGGCACAGAGACCAACCCCGTAGCTCGCATTTTCGACGTTACAGCCGCTGACGATTCGCCCATCGTCAACAAGTGCCGCCGCGCCGACAGGGAAGTTCGAATACGGCGCATAGGCCTTTCCCATTGCCTCGTTTGCCGCGGTCCGAAGCGCGTCCCAGTTGATTTCTGACACAGTTATCCCTTGATATACGGTTTTCCGGTAGCCGCCGGAGCTCGAACTCGTCCAACGAATCCGACGACGGCGATGAGCGTCACGACATACGGGACGATTGTAATGAAGTCGGTGGGGATTCCCGGGCTGACCTGGTTCGCCCAGATTCGCAACACGATCGAGAATCCGAACAACAACGCGGCAGCCGCGGCCGAGAAGGGGTGCCATCGACCGAGAATAACCACCGCCAGAGCGATGAAGCCCTGTCCGCCGGACATGTTCCGGCCAAATGCACCGACCGCACCGATGGTCAGTGCGGCACCGCCGAGACCGGCGACCAGACCTCCGATTGTCACCCACCAAAAACGGGTGACCGCGACGTTGATTCCGACGGTGTCGGCCGCGAGCGGGTGTTCACCGACCGACCGAGCCCGAAGCCCCAAGCGGGTCTTGAACAGGATGAACCAGAGAACGGGGATGATCACGTACGCGAGATAGGTCGTGATTCGCGCCTCGAATAGGGCCGGGCCGATGACCGGAATGGCCGATAGCCCCGGAATGGGGATGATGGGGAAGGTCCCGGGAAAGTTCGAGTTTTGCCCGTCGTTGGACAACCATTGGGCATACAAGAAGTTGGTGATTCCGAGGACGAGAACATTGAGTACGACGCCGACGATGATTTGGTCCACCAGATATTGAATCGAAAACACCGCGAGGACCATCGACAGCAATGCGGCGCCGATCATGGCGACGATGAGCCCGAGGTACAGGTTGTCGGTGAGCGAACCAACTACCGCGGCCAGGAACGCACCCGTGAGAAGTTGGCCCTCGATTGCGATATTGACGACACCGACGCGCTCGGACATGATTCCGCCCATCGCCCCGAGGGCGAGGGGAACGGCGAGCACGACGGCGTTACCAAGAATGAACGCGAAGGGAAGCGTGTTCCCGGCCGCAAGCCACGCCAGCAGTGCGACAACAGCAAGCAAACCGAACACAAGGGTGAGCCACAGCGGTGTCACTCGTGTGCGTTGCGCGAGCACGAACGAGAAGACAGCGATCGCCACGAGGACCGTGCCGAGAACGAGGCCGACGACGTTCGACGCGACGAGAAAGTCGGGAAGGTGGATTAGATCCTCTTCTTTGGACCACTGGAACGCGACAATATCTGTTTTACCGACGAACCCGAACGCCACCAAAACAAACACCGCGAAAGCGGCCATCAGGTATGGCGTCTTCTTTGAGACCGATACGTCGACCTGTGAAAACAATCCTGGAGTCACGACGGTGCTCACTTCGGGTCACCCTTCGTGGTCAGTTTCTGCCACCAGTCCGCGATGACCGTGGTCTTTTGAGGCGGGGGCAGTCGGAATATCGCGCGAACGAGGGGCGGTGCGGCGATGAACAGAACGATGAAACCTTGGACGACACCCGTGATCTCAGGGGAAAGTCCGATGACCTGCATTTGTGGCGCTCCGGCCTTGAACGCGCCGAACAGAAGTCCCGCGAGTAACACGCCGGGTGCGGTGGACGATCCCAGCAGAGCCACGGTGATGGCGTCGAATCCGATGGTGCCGTCGATGTCGGGCGTGAGTCCCGCGCGAACTCCGAGCGCCTGGTTGGCGGCAGCGAGCCCGACGAAGGCACCCGATACGGCCATTGCCAAGACGAAAGTGCGCTCGACGTTGATTCCGGCTGTGCGGGCGGCATCAGCGTTGTGACCGACCATGCGGAAGCGGAATCCGATGGTCGAGCGCTCCATGAGCCACCAGTAAACGACGACACCGACGATGGCGAGGATGAATCCCGCGTGGAGAGTGAATTCCGGACCAAGCAAAAGAGGCAATTGCGCGCTTTCGGCCGGGGCGTCCGATTTGGGCGTTCCCCCGCCGTCAACTTCGCGAAGAAGTTCCGGGGTGCGGAAGAAGAACGTGAGAATTCCCGCGGCGATGTAGTTGAGCATGATGGTCACGATCACTTCGTGGGCGCCCGTTCTGGCCTTGAGAAAGCCGACGACGGCGCCGTACGCGGCCGCGCCCAGAATCGCGACGAGAACAGCGACGACGAGGTGAACACCCCACGGGAGTTCCACTCGTGTCGAAATCCAGGTGGCCCACAGTGCACCGAACAACAATTGTCCGCTCGCGCCAATGTTGAACAATCCGACTCGGAACGCGAGAGCGACCCCCAAACCCGAGGCGATGAGCGGACCGGCAAAACGCAGTGTCTCGGTCATCGGCCGAATGGAGGCCTCAAAACTACCCGCCGTGTAGTTGTAAATCGAGCCGCGGAACAGCGCCGAATACCCCTCCGCAATCGCGGTCCACGCCGCGCCCAGCGCGTCGGCGGGGCGTGAAGTCAAATACTGTGCCGCGGCCAGGAATTCTTCGCTCGAGAACACCATGAAGATCGCCCCGATGACGAACCCTGCAACGACAGACAACAAGGCTCGCGCCGCGCCACCCGACATGATTTCTCGAATCACGGCGGCACCGCGGCCCACAACCGGGGTCTCTGTTCCGTCACTCATACGGTTGCTCCCGCCATCATTCGTCCCAGTGTCTCGCGTGACGTTTTCGCATCGACAATTCCAACGATGCGGCCGCGATACATCACGGCAATCCGATCCGCAAGAGTCGTGACTTCGTCCAATTCGGTTGAAATGATGACCACCGGCTTGCCCGCCTCGCGCGTGGCGATGATGCGGTCGTGGATAAATTCAATCGAGCCGACGTCGACACCGCGCGTTGGCTGCGATGCGATCAACAGGTTGAGTTCGCGGCTGAGTTCACGGGCAACAACGACTTTCTGTTGATTTCCGCCACTGAGTTTCTTGGCGAGCGTGACTTGTGACGGGGTGCGCACGTCATAGGCGTCAATAAGTTCCGCGGCGATGCGTTCACGATTGGCAAAGTCAATAGTGAGACCCTTGGCGAAGGGCGGGCCGTACGAGCGATTGATCATAAAGTTTTCGGCGATCGTGAAATCCCCGACGAGCCCGTCTTTGGATCGGTCTTCGGGGATGTACCCGACGCCGGCATCGATGACCTCGCGAACGCTCGAATGGGTAATGTCAATCTTTCCGAGGTGAATCGACCCTGCACTCGGGGTTCGCAAGCCGACGAGAGCCTCGGCCAGTTCGGTCTGCCCGTTTCCCTGAACACCGGCAATCGCCAGAACCTCGCCAGCGTGAACCTCGAACGACACGTCGTCCACGACCTTGTTGTTCCTATCGCCAATCACGGTGAGTCCCGTGACGGAAAGCCCAGCCTCGCCGCGTTTCGGCGTCTTTTTGGTGACAGACAAATCGACTGCGCGCCCGACCATCATGGTGGCGAGTGTCGCGGCGGAGTCCGTGGGTTTTGCTTCGCCGACAACGGCACCAAGGCGAATGACCGTGATGCGATCGGCGACTGCCTGCACTTCGCGCAGCTTGTGGGTGATGAACACGATGGAGGTCCCCGCCTTGGCGAGACCCTTCATGATTCCCATGAGTTCATCGGTTTCCTGCGGGGTCAGTACAGCGGTGGGCTCGTCCAACACGAGAACCTTGGCGTCGCGCGCGAGGGCCTTGATGATCTCAACGCGTTGTTGGGCGCCGACGGGCAGGTCCTCGACCAACGCGTCCGGGTCAATCTCAAAGCCGAATCGATCAGAGATCTCGCGCACGAGTTTGCGCGCGGTGTCGAGGTCAAGCGTGTCAAGGATTCCCGTGGGCTCATGACCGAGCACCACGTTTTCTGCGACCGTAAAGACGGGAATCAACATGAAGTGTTGGTGGACCATCCCGATACCGGCCGCCATCGCGTCGCCGGGTCCTTTGAACCTGTGAACGACACCGTCGAGCACGATGTCGCCCTCATCGGCCGTGTAGAGGCCGTAGAGGACGTTCATGAGCGTGGATTTACCCGCTCCGTTTTCACCCAACAGAGCATGAATCTCGCCGGAGTTGACCACGAGATTGATGTGGTCGTTGGCGACGAGCGCTCCGAATCGTTTGGTGATTCCACGGAGTTCGAGTTTCATCTATTCATCCTTGAAGAGAATGGGACGAGGGCCGCCGAGACAGTGTCTCGACGACCCCCGACTTTAGCTTTTTACAGCCTAACCGAGCGGGTTGATTGACCCGTCGATGATGCCGGCCTGAAGTTCTGCCAGCTTGGCCTCAACGTCTGCCTGTGCGGTTGCACCGGAGTAGTTGGTGAGTGCCGACAGTGCCGTTCCACCGTTTTCGAGCGTTCCGAGGTAAACGTCACCCGAGAAGGCGCCGCCGTCAATCGCGATCGCCTTGATGATGTCGAACACTGCGAGGGTCATGCGCTTCTCGGCCGAGGTGAGTACCCATTCTGCATACTCGGGCGAGGTAGCGGCGATGTCCTTGTCAACACCGATCATGCGGCCGTCGATTCCGGCTTCAGTGATGGCTTCGGAAACTGCACCGAATTGGTCGCCACCAACGGGGAAGAGGACATCGGCGCCGGCTTCAATCTGGCCAGCAGCAATGGTCTTCGAGGTTCCCGAGTTGGGGGTGAAGTCACCGATGAAGTCGCCGGTCTCGGTTGCAGGGTCCCAACCAACGACGGTAACGTCTGCCATGTTGTCGGTTCCCCACGCCTTAGCGCCGTAGTAGAAACCGGTCATGAAGTCGGTGACAGCAGGAATCTGCATTCCGCCATAGGTACCAACAACCTTGGTCGTCGACTGAGCTGCCGCGAGGTAGCCGGCGAGGTACGACGACTGGTTCATGGCGTAGTTGACGGGCTTAAGGTTCGTTGCACCGTTTGACCATCCGTCAATGGTGACGAAGCTCATCTCGGGGTTTGCTTCAGCAGCAACGTTGACTGCGTCCACAAGGTTGAATCCGACGGCGATTGTGATGTCGCAGCCCTGGTCAATCATGGCCTGAAGGTTTGGTGCGAAGTCATCGGGCGTGGCCGATTCGGCGTCCGCAATCTGAACTCCGAGCTCAGCTTCTGACTTCTGGAGACCTTCATATACCGACTGGTTGAACGACTTGTCGTTCCACGAGCCTTCGTCCGAAACGGCGCAGGCCAGGTAGTCGATTGTCTCTTCTGGTGCGGCAGTTTCGGTGGGTGCTGCGGCACAACCGGTCAAGATGACCGCGGCTGCGCTCGCAAGCGCGAGCCCAGTCCAGGCGCGCGATGTGATGTTCTTCACAGGGTGATTCCTCTCATTGGATGGTGTGGTCCCAGTCCAGAGGATCCCGAACCGGCACCACGACTGACCCCATCATATTGTCGGGACGGGCGAAACAGTAGTTTTCACGAAAGAAACGATAAAAAAATCTTCGAATCGCTGATTTTTTGGGCTTTTTCGGCGGATTCTAGCAAACGGCTAGAGAAGCGCGTCGTCTCCTGACTGGCGAATCTGTTCCACGATGTCTTTGACGCGTTGAGCGTGGGCAGCCGTCGTGACCAAAAGTGCGTCTGGTGTGTCGACGACGACGATGTCCTTGACGCCAATGAGCGAAATCAAACGCTTCGTATGCGACACGACAACCCCGCTGGAACCCTGGTTCAGGACACGCGTGTTTTCACCAAGTGTCGCAAGAACATTCGCGCGGCCGTTCGTGTGAAGCCGAGCCAGCGACGCGAAGTCGCCGACGTCGTCCCATTGAAAGTCACCCGGGATGACGGCAAGGCGGCCGTGTTCCGCTGCGGGTTCGGCAATGGAGTAGTCGATGGCGACCTTGGGGATTGTCGGCCACACGCGCTCGAGCACTGCGGATCGTTCGGGCGTGTTCCACGCGTCGGCTATTTCGTCAATGGGGTCGGCCACATCCGGTCGGTTCGCGCGAAGTTCTTCGAGGAGAACACTCGCCTTCGCGATGAACATTCCGGCGTTCCACAAGTGAGTATCACCCTCGACAAATTCAGTCGCTTTTTCTAGGCTGGGCTTTTCAACAAAACGAACCACTCGATGCGCGCGACGCGCACCCGTCACGTCCAGCGCCTCACCCGACTCGATGTAGCCGAAAGCTGTCGATGGCGACGTCGGACGGATACCGATCGTCACGATGAACCCGGCCGAGGCTGTGGCAATTGCTTCATTTACCGCGGTGATGAATCGGCGTTGGTCATCGATAACATGGTCGGCCGCAAACGAACCGATAATCGCATCGGGGTTTCGCCGAACGAGTATCGCGGCCGCGAGAACGATCGCTGCGGTCGAATCCTTCGGGGATGGCTCGAGAACAGTGTTGTCGGCGGCGAGCATCGGAAGCTCGTGCGCGATGGCCTTCGCGTGGGACTTTCCACACACCACAACAATGTTGTCCCCCGCGATGGGTTCGAGTCGATCCCACGTTTCGACGAGGAGGCTTCGACCGCTTCCCGTGAGGTCGTGCAGGAATTTCGGGGCGTCGGCACGCGAGAGCGGCCACAACCGTGAACCGACTCCACCCGCAGGAATAACTGCGTAAAAGTTAGCTTCGCGATGTGAGCTCGTCATGTCCGACAGCCTACGCGAGGGGGTTAGACTGGAACCAAATTGTTCGCGCTTCAGGAGGAATCGAGTTGTCAATCAAAACCCCCAGCAGACCGAAAACCGTGTTTCGAGGGACGCTCTATCGCGGACACGAGGGCATGTGGTCGTGGGTTCTCCACCGCATCACCGGTATCGCGATTTACTTCTTCCTGCTGGTCCACATCCTCGACACCGCGACCATTCGACTCGATGCCGAACTGTACAACGTGGTCATGGCTTCCTACAAAACTCCCATTATGGGACTCGGCGAGGCCGTGCTCGTTGCCGCCATCGTGTTCCACGCGTTCAACGGTTTGCGAATCACCCTGGTTGACATGACCGCCTGGGCATCGCGCCACCACCGCGCTTTGTTCTACGGTGTGCTCGTGCTGTGGACCGTCGTGATGATTGCGTTCCTGCCCCGCCACCTTATGCACGTCTTCGGAGGGTAATCGTGAAATTGTTCCGTCTCGATCGCCTCGCCTGGGTATTCATGCGTGTCTCTGGCGTGGTTCTCATTGTGCTGATTTTCACCCACCTCACCGTCAATCTCATGCAAGACGGGGGCGTCAAGGCCATCGATTTCGCCTTCGCTGCGGGAAAACTTGCTAACCCGTTCTGGCAGTGGTTCGACGTCACCCTGTTGTGGCTGGCACTCATCCACGGAAGTAACGGAATGCGGGTCGTCATTGAAGACTACGTCTATCGCCCCGGGTTGAAGCGCGGCCTGTTGGTGTCCCTCGGAGTTTCAGCCGCCACACTAATCGTTCTTGGAACGCTCGTGATTTTCACTCTCGACCCCTGCCCCGCGGGTTCTCCCGCGGATTTGCTTCCCTCGTTTTGCGCTGCCGGCTGACCTATACATAAGGAGTAAACCGTGACCACGGTTCATCATCACGAGTACGACGTTGTCATTGTTGGCGCGGGAGGTGCAGGAATGCGTGCGGCCATCGAGTCGGCTCCGCACGCCAAGACCGCCGTTATCACCAAGCTGTATCCCACGCGTTCGCACACCGGAGCTGCGCAGGGCGGAATGGCTGCGGCCCTCGCAAACGTCGAAGAAGATTCGTGGGAGTGGCACACCTTTGACACCGTCAAGGGTGGCGACTACCTCGTCGACCAAGACGCAGCAGAGATCTTGGCGAAAGAAGCGATTGATGCCATCCTCGACTTAGAGAGAATGGGTCTTCCGTTTAACCGGACCCCGGATGGAAAAATCGACCAGAGACGTTTCGGCGGCCACACTCGCGATCACGGAAAAGCACCGGTTCGCCGCGCGTGCTATTCGGCGGACCGCACCGGCCACATGATCTTGCAGACGCTCTTCCAGAACTGCACCAAACTCGGCGTCGAGTTCTACAACGAGTTTTATGTTCTCGACCTCGTGCTCACTGAAGAAAAGGGCAAGACCCGGACAAGCGGTGTTGTGGCCTACGAGCTCTCGACCGGTGACATTCACGTGTTTAACGCGACTTCCGTGATCTTTGCGACCGGCGGATTCGGCAAGATGTTCAAGACCACCTCGAACGCCCACACCCTCACGGGTG
>JAEMRP010000136.1 GCA_016463265.1 Microbacteriaceae bacterium
GAACTTCCCGAAGACCGAATAAATGCTCTGAGCACCATCTCGGGATCCGGTCCCGCCTATGTCTTCCACGCGATGGAACAGTGGACGGCCGCAGCCCGCGAGCTTGGATTCAGTGACGAGGATGCCCGCCGCCTCGTAGAGAAGACGTTCACCGGCGCAACGGCACTTCTGGAGGTTTCGGATGTCGGACCAGCCGAGTTACGTCGGCGCGTGACCAGCCCGAATGGTACGACCGAGCGCGCGATTGCGGTGCTCGACGATGCGCATCTTGCCGAGATTTATCGCGCTGCGGCCGAAGCCGCGCTCGCACGCGCTGAGGAAATGGCCCGCGAACTCGGCCGTTAGATTCTCAGAATACGTACAGGAAGAACACAGGGAACGTCAAGACCCGCGAGAGACAGTCGTCATGTGAAACACACGAACCGAAAGGATGTCTCACATGGCTAAGAAAGACAACACCGTTGAACAGACGGTCACGCTCAACCGAAAGAAGCTGGTCACCGCAGGCTGGATCGCCGGTGGCGTACTCACGCTCGGAGCAACCTTCGCGGCGGGTGCCGCGCTCGGACACGTCGTTGACGGTCCTCGGGGTGGAGGCGCCTTTGCCGCCGGACAACCGTCTGGCCCGGGCCACTTCGGACCCGAGGGCGGACACGAAATGGTTGACTGCGAGGGCTCGACAACCCCCGCGCCGATGACAACTCCGTAAGTTTGCTCAATTCGCTTTTCTGTGGTGGAGAGACAGGGTGTCCTGCGAGGGATACCCTGTTTTTTCGGCACAGCCCGCCATTTAGCCTTTCGCAGTGCTCGCGAACGTTCAATCACGCAAGTCGCGCTAGACTCGACGTTATTGTCCAATTGCCGACCAATCGGTCGGACCAGGTAGAGGTGTCCAATGGGTTCCGTTATTAAGAAGCGCCGCAAGCGTATGGCGAAGAAGAAGCACCGCAAGTTGCTTCGCAAGACTCGCCACCAGCGTCGCAACAAGAAGTAGCCGTCCGCGATTCCGATGGCCCGCGTCACTGTCGAAATGATGGGGAAGCCCGGTTGCCATCTGTGTGACGATGCTCGAGCAGTCCTACGTTCGGTGCTCGACGACTTTCCGGAAACGGAATTCGTCGAGCACAACATTTTGGATGACGCCGAGATGTTTGAAACCATGAAGAACGATATTCCGGTCATTGTCGTCAACGGTCGTCGGCACGCAATGTGGCGTGTGGATGCGAACGAATTTCGGACTGCTATAGAAAAGGAACTGTTGTGATTCAGCACACTGTGATGTGGAAACTCGTCGAACTTACCGATCCGGAACGCGACGCCGCGATCGATCGTTTTCGAGAAGATCTGGGTGCCCTCGTGGGAGTTGTTCCGGGACTCGTGAGTGTCGCCCTGACTCCAGATGTCCGTGACGTCGAATCAAATTTTGACGTCGCCCTGATTTCTATTCATGAATCGCGTGAGGCGCTCGCGACCTACCAGTCACACCCAGCCCACGTCGCCGTCGGAACGTGGTGGGGCTCGCTCGTCGCCCAGCGCGGAGCGGTCGACAGCGAGATTTAGATGTGTGGCCGGTATGCCTCGACGCTGAGCGGAGAAGAACTCGGTCGCTATTTTCATGCCGACGAAATCGCCGACGTCGAACTGCGTCCGTCGTGGAACATCGCTCCGACGACGTCCGTGCCAATCGTGGTCGAGAAGCGAGACGATCGCGCGCGCTTGATCACAACTGCCCGGTGGTCACTCGTGCCGCCGTTCGCCGACAGTCTCACCCTCAAATATCCGACCTTTAATGCCCGCAGCGAAACCGTGACCGAGAAACCCACCTTTCGCGGCTCGGTCGGACATCAACGCGCAATTCTTCCCGCCGACGCATATTTCGAGTGGTTGACCGAGGGAAAGGTCAAGACTCCACACGCGGTGACCTCGCCGGCAGGAGAACTTGCGTTCGCCGCCCTGTATTCATGGTGGCGAGCGGACCCGGAGAGCGAGTGGGTGCTCACCGCGACCATTTTGACAATGGCGGCCCCCGAAACGATTGCGTGGCTTCATGACCGAACTCCTGTTGTCCTCGCGTCAGAGGACTGGGACTGGTGGTTGAACCGCGAGACGACGGCGGATCAGTCCTTTGTTGACCACGCCGTCTCGCGGTCTCGACCCGTCGCCGAGGCGCTCAATGTTCACGAGGTCGCACCACTAATGGGAAACGGGCCGCACCTGCTCGACCCCGTCTAGCGCTCGCGTTTGTAGACTGGGGCTATGTCCGTCAATCCCGAATTGGTGGGGCGAGAGTTCTCGCCCGTAGGCCCGTACCTGGTCGGTCGAGAGAAAGTGCGTGAGTTCGCACGCGCCGTTTTTGCGACCAACCCCATCTATCTTGACCCCACCGCTGCGCGCGCGGCCGGCCACGCCGACGTCGTCGCACCGCCGACCTTTCCCGTGGTCGTTCAGGAACTCACGCTCGCCCAGTTGCTAGCCGAGCCCGACGCCGGCATCGATTTCTCGCGGGTCGTCCACGGCGACCAACGATTCGTCTATTCACGCCCCGTCGTTGCCGGAGACGAACTGACGGCGATTTTGTCTGTTTCGAGCGTCAAAACCCTCGGTGGGCACTCGATGGTCACCTCTGAAAGCGTAATGACCGACGCGAATGGTGATCACGTCGTCACCGCGATTTCGACGCTGGTCGTCCGAGGGGACGAATCGTCATGACATCGGGACTCACCGTCGGTGACGTGGTCACCACCAACACCATCCACCTCGACCGCGTGGCGCTCGTTCGTTATGCGGGTGCAAGTGGCGACTTCAACCCCATCCACTATCGCGACGACATCGCCCAGTCCGTTGGTCTTCCGGGAGTTCTCGCCCACGGGATGTTGACGATGGGACTCGCAATTCAGCCCGTGCTGGAATTCCTTGAGACCAAAGGCCGCGTCATCGACTATGGCGTGCGATTCACCCGTCCCGTTCTCGTCGACGCGACGCATGGCGCCGACGTCACGGTCGAAACGAAGGTCGGGTCCGTCATGGATGATGCTGTTCGTTTCGACCTCACGGTGACCTTCGGCGGCGAGACCGTTCTCGGTAAAGCCCAGGTTCAGGTCGTTTTTGACTAACACCGCAGAATTCCGCGACCTCACGAC
>JAEMRP010000016.1:0-2629 GCA_016463265.1 Microbacteriaceae bacterium
TGCGGCTTCGTTGTCATAGGCCATCCCAACAGCATCCTCGGGGCAGTCAAGCGTGCGCTTGATGCCGTCGAGAGCAGCCGCGAGGACACCGGCGATGACGAGATAGGGGTTGGCTGCGCCGTCACCCACGCGAACTTCGATGCGGGTACCCTCGCCGCGCTCCGGTGGAATTCGGACCATGCACGAACGGTTGTCGTAACCCCAGTTCGCGCGGAACGGTGCGAGAGTGTCCGGGCCGAGGCGCTTGAACGCGTTGACGGTCGGGTTTGTCAGAGCGGTGAGCGCGTTCGCGTTTTCGAGAACACCCGCGATCATCTGCCGAGCTACTTCAGAGAGCTGACCCTTTCCGTCGTGCATCTTGTTGACGCCCTTCATGTCGGTCACCGAGAAGTGCAGGTGGAATCCGCTTCCGCCCTCGTCACTCCACGGCTTTCCGAGGAACGTGGCGTGCTGGCCGGACTGCTCGACAACGTCCTTGATCGCGGTCTTGAAGAAGAACGTGCGGTCGGCGGCGTCGAGCGCGGTGCTGTGCCACAGGTTGATCTCGTACTGGCTTGGGCTGAACTCGTGATTTCCGGCGAAGACACCGATGTTCATTTGATCGAGCATTCGCATGAGGTGCAGAAAAACGCCGTCCGGGTCAACCTGGGTGCCCGTCTTATAGGCGCGACCTGTCCGCGTCAGCGACCGTTCGTAGCTACCGTCTTCTTTCACATTGGCGATGTAGAACTCAAGTTCGGGGCCGATCAGGGGCTGATATCCGAGGGCGTTGTATTCCGCGATGATTTTTTTGAGCACGGTTCGCGGCGAGATCAGGTTCGGCGAGCGGTCGGGGTTCAAGGCATCAGCAATCACGTACGCGACGCCCGGTTCGAAGGGGAGTGGGGTGACGGTGTCGGGTTCGATCGAGCTGACGAGGTCTTGTAGTCCGTCCGACGCGATGTTCACGGCGTCGAGAACGTCGCCACCCGTCGTGGTGACCCAGATGCCCTGACAGAAGGCCGGGCCGCTGTGTGCGACCTTGTCGAGCTGGCTGACGAGGACGTCTTTGGACCGGGCGATACCGAGGACGTCGGCATAGAGGAATCGAACGACGTCGATTCCTTGGTCTTGCAGTGAATCGCGAAGCGCGACGAGGTCGTGAGACATTGGTACTCCTTTGTAACCATTTCGTTAGGACTCAAACGAAATAATAGTCTCTAGAATCGAAAAACAAATACTTGCAGTCACAACGTAATACTTGCCATCTGCACATGTAAAGGAGCACACCGTGAAGGCACTCTTTATTCAACACGACCACGTCAGTCCGACGGGTCCCGTGTCCGAACGACTGCGTCACCACGGCTATGAAATCGAAGAGATTCTCGTTGTGCCAGAAGAGCGATTCCGCGATCCCAACGTTCCGTTCACGTTCCCGAGTCTCGACGATTACGACCTCATCATCCCTCTCGGCGCACCCTGGGGAGCATGGGATGACGTATGTATCGGCAATTGGCTTACTCCCGAACTCGAGTTTGTCCGCGAGGCGGTCACGAGCGGCAAGCCCGTCTTGGGCATCTGTTTTGGCGGGCAACTCATCGCCCGTGCAATGGGAGGATCCGTTGCGCCGGGCCCGAAGGGTGAAATCGGGTGGACGAACATCTGGAGCGACGACGAGTCGCTCGTGAGCAACGGCCCGTGGTTCCAGTTCCACTACGACCGCTGGGAACTCCCACCCGGCGCCACCGAGATCGCGCGAAACCCGATTTCTTCCCAGGCGTTCGTCATCAACAAGGCGCTCGCGTTGCAGTTCCATCCCGAACTCGACGCCGCGGCGTTGGACGGGTGGTTTATCTGGGGTGGTGACAAGGAAGTCGAAGAGGACGGCCAAGATCCGGCGGTGATGATGGCGCAAACGAAGGCGATCGAAGAAGCCGCTCGGCAGCGCACGTTCGACCTCGTCGACGCATTTCTCGAACGTGTCGCGAAATAGCTAGCGGAGGGTTACCTTCACCGGCATGTGCTTGATGCCGTGTACAAAGTTCGAGCGAAGGAAGTCAACCGGCCCGGTGTGCTCGACGGTGTCGATTCGCGACAGAAGGTCTTCGAACATCACGCGAAGTTCGATTCGCGCAAGCGCGTTTCCGAGACACATGTGGGGGCCGCCGCGTCCGAACGTCATGTGTTCGTTCGGGTTGCGCGTGACGTCCATCTTGGCCGGTTTGTCAAAAATCGTGTCGTCACGGTTGCCGGATGCGAACCACGGCACGACCTTGTCGCCGACCTTGAACGTGTGACCTTCGAACTCGACCTCTTTCGTGACGGTACGTCGGAAGTGATACACGGGGCTCGCGTAGCGAAGGAACTCTTCGACGGCCCACGGGATCATGTCGGGGTTCTCCTGCAGATACGTCAATTGATCCGGGTTCGCCATGAGGTTTCGCATCGTGTGCGTGATCGTGTGACGCGTTGTTTCGTTTCCCGCCACGACGAGCAACAGGAAGTTGGTGTGGAAGTCACGGTCGGTCAGCGGGATGCCATCGGACATCTCAGAGTTGATGAGAACCGAAACGAGGTCGACCCCGTCTTTGCCGCGACGTTCGTTCGCGAGTTTGTCGCCGTAGTCAAACACTTCTTGGGCGGCCGGCGA
>JAEMRP010000016.1:2729-12478 GCA_016463265.1 Microbacteriaceae bacterium
GCGGTCAGTCCGCGCAAGAAGGTCTCGTAACGGGAAACAGCCGCCGGGGTGAACTGGCCCTGGAGGAGACGGCGAAGCGCGCGGTGGCGAGTGCCGTCAGTCTCGAGCAGTGATCGCCGCGCTTCCTCTTGTTCGGCGTCGACTTCTTCGAGATTAGTGAAGCGCTCGCTCGTGAACGTGTTCGAGTCACGCAGAACCTTGACGATGTCGTGGAAGCGCGCCACGGAATAGAAGCCGCTGCCGTCGTTGCCCTCGTCGTTGAAGTGGATCGGCGCGTTGGCGCGAAGTTCAGCGAACGCGTCCCACGGAGCGCCGTTGCGGAACAGTTCGAGGTCGGCCAGATTGATGCTCGACGTTGAGGTCATCACTATCTCCTTCACGAGATTGTTCGGGTGCTAACAATCTCTGAGAATACCCATTTTTTGTCGCGCGGCAAATTGTTCGGGCCAAAACGTTATATTGCGTGTCCGAATTTTCCGCGAAGTCGTGAACAATAGAGAAGCGGCGAATGTCGCTGAAATCGGGAGAACAATCATGGCAGGCGCACACACCCTCGCGGAAACGGAACGACACGTCGCTGAACGGCTCTCGCACATGTCCCTCGATTTTGAGTCGATGGCAATCGTCTCGAACCTGTTCCGCGCAGCCAATGCCGTGCGAAACCACTTTGAACGAACCGTGCTTCACTCGAACGACCTCTCGTGGACGGCGTTCGTCGTGTTGTGGGTCACCTGGATCTGGGACCCGATCGAAACCCGACAAATCGCCGACGAGGGCGGATTCTCGAAAGCGACGCTGACCGGTGTGCTCGGCACGCTGGAAGGTCGCGGCTATCTCGCCCGGTCAAAGAGCACAACCGATGGGCGACTTGTCATTGTCACCATGACGGACGCGGGGCGAAAGCTCATGGACGACCTGTTCCCCAAGTTCAACAAACAAGAACAAAACATCGCCGGTGCGATCCCGAACGCCGAGCACGCGGCGCTCGCCGAAGCGCTGCGCCTTGTCACCCAGCGCGCCGAGATGCCTAGCTAGCGGCGCTTATGAACCGTTCAAAGATTTCGAGCTGACCGCGCTCGGTGTCGTAGTTGTCTTCGGGATGCCACTGCACACCAAACGCCCAACCAGCGGAGTCGATCTTCACGGCCTCGACGTGTCCCTCAGCGGCGCGAGCGATGACGGTGAGCCCCTCGGCGAGTTTGTCGATTGCTTGGTGGTGGTAGCACGACGCCTCGAGGGTTGGGTCGGTGAGGCCCAGTTCGACGGCGTGTGAGTCAACGGTCACGGACGCGACGTGGCGCAAATGCGGGCTCTCCATGTGTTGCGTGAGCGTTCCGCCGAGGGCGACGTTCGTGATCTGTAAACCGCGACAAATCGCGAGCATCGGAAGCCCGACCAAAAGTACGTGACGAATCAGACTCATGTCGACCTCGTCCTGCATCATGTCCATTCCGTACAGTTCGTCAGAAATCGGGTCCTGGCCGTAATTGCGGGGGTCGACATCGGCGCCGCCCGGCATCAGAACGCCGTCGATCCCGTTGAGGCGCTCGGTCCAGTCGCTCCCCGGGACGGCGAGGAACGTCAACGGTTCGGCACCCGCTGCCCAGACGCCTTCCGCCAGGCGGCGAGCGGTCACGATGGCTTCGTAGCGCGTTGCCGACGTGGATTCCGCGAATCGTGCGACGATGGCAATTCGGGGGCGACGTGCGACCATGATTGTTCTCCGAAATCATTACAAATAGGGTTAGCGTTCGACATTCAGTATGGCGTACGCTAAATCATTAGTATCCTAATGATGTTCTGTTCCATACCCCGAAGGAGTGGTGTTCGTGCACACGATTGATGTTGCCGGTGTCCAGGTTGACACACGCCACTACGTCAATGGCGAACGCCTCGCGTCACCCGCGACGTACACGAACACGTCGCCTATTGACGGGTCGTTCCTCGGCGAGATCGCCCGCGGTGACGCCGATGCGGTGAATGCTGCGGTTGCCGCTGCCCGGGCTGCGTTTCCCGCCTGGTCCAAGCTAGGGCCGAAGAAACGTGGCGAACTCCTCAATAAACTGGCCGATCTGGTCGAGGCAAACGTGGAAGTACTCGCGAACATCGAGACGCTCGACAACGGCGCGCTACTTCGCTCGCACCTGCGGGGCGTCATGCCGCGCGTTGCGATGAACATTCGATTCTTTGCGGACTATGCCATCAACGATCTTCACCACGAGGCGTTCGAGACGCGTGGGCATACCAACAACATCACGTGGGACCCGTCCGGGGTTGCCGCGCTCATTACCCCGTGGAATGCGCCGCTCATGCTCGCGACGTGGAAGATCGGGCCAGCGCTCGCCGCTGGTGACACGGTCGTTCTCAAACCGGCGGAGTGGACTCCGCTCACCGCGTCGTATTTCGCGGATCTGACAAAGCAGGCCGGAATACCCGATGGTGTTTTCAACGTGGTTTTTGGTTACGGCACTGAGGCCGGCGCCGCTCTCACCGCTCACACGGGCGTTTCGCGCATCTCGTTTACGGGTTCTGTTCCGACGGCGAAAATAATCGCGCGCGCAGCCGCCGACAATCTCACGCCCGTCTCGTTCGAATTGGGGGGCAAAAGCCCGTGCATCGTCATGGCGGATGCCGACCTCGACCTTGCTGCGGAAATTGCCGTCGAACAATACGACAACGCGGGCCAGGTGTGTCTCTCGGGGACCCGAATTCTTGTTCACGAGTCGGTTGCGGATGCGTTCGCCGAGAAGTTCCGCCGCAAAGTCGCTGCGCTGAAGCAGGGCGACCCTCGTGATCCCGACACCGACATCGGGCCGCAGGTTCACCAGGTTCACTTCGATCGCATCAAAGGTTTTGTCGACCGTGCGACGACCGAAGGCCAGGACATCGTCTGGGGTGGCGGACCGAACACTGAACTCGGCGGGCTCTACTTCCAGCCGACTCTCGTCAAGAACCCAGCTCCTGGCAGCGAAATCGTCTCGGCCGAGATCTTTGGTCCAGTGCTGTGCATGCAGACCTTCACGACCGACGACGAGGTCATCGCGATGGCGAACGGGACCGAATTCGGTTTGGCGGCTGTCGTTGTGTCGGGGGATCGCGACCACGCGAAACGCATCACCGATGAACTCGTTGCGGGAACGATTTGGGTTAACTGTTTCTTTGTCCGCGACCTACGCGCCCCCTTCGGCGGATCAAAAAAATCAGGAATCGGCCGCGATGGCGGAACCTGGTCGTTCGATTTTTACGCGGACGTCAAAAACACTGTTGTCTCACCAAACGGATGGAAGGAATAACCCCATGGGCGAAGTAGTAGGAGCAGGTCTTCTCGCACACGTACCCACGATCATGTTGCCGGAGGCGGTTCGCAAAGACCTCAACAACGGCGAAGAACTGAGCCTGGTTCCCGGACTGCGGAAGCTTCGCGCGGACGTGTTCGAGACGCTCGACTACGACACCGTCGTCGTTCTGGACAGCCACTGGGCGACGACCGTCGAATTCGTCGTGACCTCGGCGGCAGAGCGCTCGGGACTCTTCACCTCGGAAGAACTGCCGCGTGGAATGACCCAGATTCCCTATGCCATCAAGGGTGACCCCGAACTTGCAAAATCACTCGCCAAATATGACGAGAAGAACGGAACGTGGATCACCCCGATCGCCGATCCGCACTTGCCGATTTTCTATGCGACGGTGAACCTGTGGCACTACCTTGGCCGCGGGCTCGACGAAAAGGCGTGGATTTCGCTCTCCGTCTGCCAGACCGGAACGCCAGAAGACTTCATTCGTGCTGGGCGCGCGCTCGGTGAGGCCATTCGCGACTCCGATCGCAAGGTTCTTCTTCTCGCGTCGGGCGCACTATCCCACACGTTCCACAAGCTCCGCGATCTGCGCAAGCACGAATCGAGTGACCCGACGAACATCTACACGCCCGAGGCCTACCAGTATGACCTCAAGGTCCTCGAGTGGATGAAGGCCGGCGACCACGCCGCTATCCTCGACGACTTCGACACGTTCAAGAAGTACAAGCCGGAAGCAGGTTTCTACCACTACCTCGCGATGGCGGGCGCACTGGGCGAAGAGAACTTCACCGCCAAGGGCGAGATGTACAGCGAATACGAGAACTCGATTGGGACCGGCCAGGTTCACGTGTGGTTCTCGAAGCCCGAGGGCGGATTCGCGCAACCAAAGGACCTGGTGCTATCGCGTGACTGAGTACCGCCGAATCCTTCTGGACGGGTATCCGACGCAGGTTCTGCGTGATGGGGAGAACCTCGTCGCTGATGACGGTCGTGTCGTTGCGATTGAGCACGCGATTCACCTCGCGCCGGCCGAGCCGACCAAGATCATCGCCGTGCACCTCAATTTCGATAGCCGAACCCAAGAGTTCATGACGAAACTCCCCGCGGCGCCGACCTATTTTCACAAGCCGATAACGGCGCTCAACACCCACAAAGGCGCGGTAGTGCGTCCGGCAGGGTGCAAGTGGCTCAACTACGAGGGTGAAATTGTCATCGTCATCGGAAAGACGTGCCGCAACATCGCTCCCGAGGACGCCGCCGAATACATCGCGGGGTACACCGTCGGAAACGACTACGGGTTGCACGATTTCCGCGACACCGACGCGGGCTCGATGCTGCGAGTGAAGGGTTCGGACACCCTCGCTCCGGTTGGCCCCGGACTCGTCACCGATTGGGATTTCCGCAACAAGATGCTTCGCACCTATGTCAACGGTGAAGTCAAGCAAGAAGACAACACCGACAACATGGAGTGGGACATGCACTACCTCGTTGCCGACATCGCACGAACGATCACGCTGGTTCCCGGCGACATGTTGTTCTCGGGGACGCCCGCCCATTCGCGACCCGTCCAGCCCGGCGATGTCGTCGAGGTCGAGGTCGAAGGCCTCGGTCGCCTCACCAACCACATCGTGGAAGGTCCGACCCCCATCCGCACGGACGTCGGAGCCCAGCCGACCGAGAGCGAAGAGGTTGTGTCGACCGCGATGGGCGGTGACTGGGAGTTCCGCGGAATCCGCACACCGTCTAAAGATTTGTACCCGTCAACAGTGGAGGAGAAAGAATGATCAAGATCGACGTCGACATGGCCAAGTGCCAGCACTATGGCCAGTGCGTGTTTGAAGCCCCCAGCGTCTTCGAACTCAATAACGACGACAAACTCGAGTACACGGCGACCGCCGATGATTCGGAGCGCGCAAATGTCG
Organism: Microbacteriaceae bacterium; assembly: GCA_016463265.1. Taxonomy (GTDB): domain Bacteria; phylum Actinomycetota; class Actinomycetes; order Actinomycetales; family Microbacteriaceae; genus MWH-TA3. The sequence continues at coordinate 7,948 of JAEMRP010000016.1, forward strand.
AGGCCGCGATTGACGTGTGTCCGATGCAGGCAATCCGCATCGTCGAATAAGCACCCTCATGTCTCATCCCGTTCTCATCGTTGGTGCGTCGATGGGTGGACTCCGCACTGCCGAGGCGCTTCGGCGCTTTGGTTACGTCGGTCCCATCACGGTCATCGGCGATGAGCCCTACGCGCCCTACAACCGGCCGCCCTTGTCGAAAGAGGTTCTTGCCGAGACGGTGAGCCACGAGGCGGTCGCGTTCGAACAGCGCGAATCAACGGCGGACGTCAATTGGGTGTTGGGGACACGCGTCGAGTCGGCGGATCTCGAACACAACATTGTGACCGATGCGAACGGTGACGTTCACCCCTATTCGGCACTGGTCATTGCCACGGGGCTGCGACCTCGACGGTTGAATGTTGCCAACGGCGAATTGCGAGGTCGTCACGCGGTGCGAACGCTTGATGATGCCATCGCGCTTCGCGCTGACCTCAAACCCGGTGCGAGGGTTGTCATTGTCGGCGCGGGATTCATCGGCTGTGAAGTGGCGGCGACGGCCCGCACACTCGGTTGCGACGTCACCGTCGTTGCCCCCGGAATTAGCCCGATGCAACGATCGTTGGGGACGGAACTCGCCGCCGAGATGCAGCGCCGCCACGAAGCGAAGGGTGTCGTTTTCCGCCTGAAAACGGCGGTAACTGACCTCGTCGGCGAATCTGCAGTCGAAGGCGTCGTTCTGGATGACGGAACCACGGTGCCGTGCGATGTTCTGGTCGAAGCGATCGGTTCGCACGAGAATACCGAATGGCTCGAGGGAAACGACCTCAACTTGTCCGCCGGTGTACTCGTCAATAACGACCTTCGAGCGATGCGGCAGAACGGTGTTCCGTGGAACAACGTGTTTGTCGTCGGTGATGTTGCCCGTTTTCCGAATCCCGCCTATGACGACGACGCTCGCCAAATCGAGCACTGGAACATACCGACCGAGACGGCAAAACGCGTCGCCCAAGTTTTCACGGAACAAGCACAGGGCGAGTTCCGTCCCATCCCGTCGTTCTGGACCGACCAGTACGACAACCACCTGCTCGCATACGGCGTGCTGGCGCTCGCCGACGACGTGAAGCTGATCGATGGAGACATCACCGGTGACTGCGTTTTCGGTTACTACCGATCGGGAAAAATGGTCGGTGTTTGCGGAATCGGCATGCGCTCAGTGGTGCAGAGCTACCGCGCTAACTTTGTCTAAAGAAAGGGTTCGACATGGCAAACTTTTTTGACCTCGACGTCTCATTTGAAGGAGACGAACCTGACCTGTCCAAAATCCCGGCAGAGCAATTGGAAAAGGCGGTGGCCGAGTTGCCCGACGCGCTTCAATCCGTCGCACGCGGCCTGCTCATTGAGAAGCGCACGATGTCCGACGTGTCTCAAGACCTCGGGATTCGTCAGGGTGAACTGGTCACGCGCCTTCACCGCGCGATGCTCTCGATATCTCTGTCGCTCATGAACGGCGGCCGCCCGCAGTAAACGCGGGTGCACGGCTACGGTGGAACCATGGCAACCGAAAGCGTGTTCCGACTCGATGGCCGAGTCGCCCTCATCACCGGTGCCGGTTCGCCGACCGGAATCGGTTTCGCCACCGCTCGGTTTCTCGGTCGAATGGGGGCGGCGGTGTATTTGACGGGCGCAAGCGACCGCGTCGCCGACCGCGAGGCGGAGCTTCGGGCCGAGGGAATTGCGGCCTTCTCGTCACCGGCTGACCTGACCGTCGATGCCGAGGTCGATGTCCTGATTGAGCGGGTCGTTGCAGCGCTTGGACGAATCGACATCGTGGTCAACAACGCCGGAATGACGAGTGTTGCGAAGCCGATGGAGGACTCGGGCGAAACGGGGTCGGTCGCCGATATGACCCGAGCCGAGTGGGATGCGTCACTCACCCGCAATCTGACGACCGCGTTCCTCGTGAGCAAAGCCGCTCTTCCCTCCCTCCGCGCGAGTGGCCACGGACGAATCATTTCGGTCGCATCGGTAACCGGTCCGGTCATGGGGATGGCGGACGATGCATCGTACGCGGCGAGCAAGGCGGGGATGGTCGGGTTGAACCGATCGCTCGCTATCGACGAGGCGGCAGCGGGAATCACGGCGAACACCGTTGCGCCGGGGTGGATCGCAACCGGGTCGCAGACCCCGCACGAAGCACGTCAGGGACACACGGTTCCCGTCGGTCGCTCGGCGACGCCCGAGGAAGTCGCCGCGTGCATCGGATTTCTTGCGAGCACCGAAGCCTCATACGTAACGGGCCAGGTGCTCGTCGTCGACGGCGGGAACTCGATCGCCGAAGAACGCGCGTGACCGACCCACAATTACTCGCGCTCGACGGCGGGCTCTCCACCGCGCTCGAAGCCCAGGGATTGGCGATCGACGGCCCGATGTGGACGGGCGAGTTGCTGTCGTCGAACCCCGAGGCCGTCACCGCCGCCCATCGATCGTTTGTGGACGCTGGTGCCGACATCATCATCACGGGGTCATACCAGTTGTCGTTCGAGGGTGGTCGCCGGACGGGCTTGTCCGATGACGAGGTCGAGCGCGCCCTGCGTAATTCGACGACGGCCGCCAGGCTCGCGGCCAACGACGACACTCTCGTGGCGGCGAGTATCGGCCCTTTCGGCGCCCACCTGAATGACGGCTCCGAATTCCTTGGACGCTACGGTGTTTCTGCCGGTGCGATACGCGAGTACCACGACCGCCGACTCGACATCCTGCTAGACACTGAGCCCGACCTGCTCGCGTTGGAAACCATGCCCGACCTCACCGAGGTGCGAATTTTGCTCGACCTCATCGAATCGAAAAGCCCAGACATGCCGTACTGGGTTTCGTTCACCGTGGCCGAACCCGGAGCAATCAGCGGTGGTGGAACCTTCGCCGAGGCCTGTGCGTTGGTCGAGAATTACGCGAACGCCATGGCGGTCGGCATCAATTGCTCACCTCTGTCCGTGATCACACCGACCCTGTCGCGTGTCGACACAGATTTGCCGTTCATCGTGTACCCCAACGCTGGGCAGACCTGGGATTCCGATGCGATGGCTTGGTCGGGCAACCCCGAGTTCGCGAACCGTGAGCACATCGACGAATGGGTGAATCTGGGTGCGCGAATTGTCGGCGGTTGTTGTGGCTATCTCCCATCAAATCTTCCGCCGATCCGTTAGCGGCCATTCGGCGTTCATTCTGCACCTTTCGGCTGGCGTTGAAATCAGTTAGATTAAGTGCATGATCCGTTCCACTTTCAGAGTCCTCAGGTTCGTTGCGGTTGCAAGCAGCGTCGTCGCCATTGTGGGCGCGACTGTGGTTGCCCCCAGTTCTTCGGCAGAGTCGGCGCCGCGCGACAGCCGGTCGAAGGTTTTCGAGCGATATGAGTCCCTTGCCGATTACGCAGAATCTGACGGCCCAACCCCGCGGGCGTGGATGCCCAAGACGGGCATCTCGAAAAAGGGGTGGTCCGCGGCAATCGAGGATGAATCTGTCCGTATTGACAGCCAGGGCCGCGCCCTTTATATTGACCCACTTCACGTCGAGCACACTCCCGACGTCGCGCGCCCGGAATCTGCGACCCCTGCCGCTGATGTTCCGTTGACAGACGCTTTCCTGCTGAACAGCTTGCCTGGGTCGAATCGCACGATTTACCTCGACTTCACGGGGCACTCGCTCGTCGGAACATACTGGCAGGACGGCGGCACTTTTGCCAACGCATCGATCAATTACACAGACGCGCAAATGCAAATGCCGGCTTATGACGTTGACGGAAACACGGCCACCTTCAGCGATTTGGAACGTCGGAACATCATCGACGCGTGGTCTGCAATAGCCGAGGACTACGCACCGTTCAACGTCAACGTCACCACCGCAGATCCAGGAGAGGCAGCTCTCCTCAGGTCAAGTGGAAGCGACACGATTTTCGGAATGCGCGCGCTGATCACCAACAACACGAATGCCATCGCGGCGGAGTGTGGTTGCGGTGGAGTCGCCTATGTTGGCGTTTTTGGGGACGTGGGATTTTACAACAACACCTACATGGGACCGTCACTGAATTTTGCGCCGAATTGGTTCAGCGGGAAAACGATATCTGACGTCGTGAGCCACGAGGTGGGTCACAATGTCGGCCTTTCGCACGATGGAATCAACACCCAGGGTTACTACGGTGGTCGAGACGGCTGGGCGCCCATCATGGGTGTCGGTTACTACGAACCATTAGTCCAATTCTCGAACGGAACCTACTCCTCTGCAAACCAGCCGCAAGACGACTTCGTGGTCGCCGTCAGCAATGGCTTGCCGCTCCGCGCTGATGACCACGGAGACACTCGGGCAACAGCGAGCGCATTGACGAACGGAACCGAGCAAAGCGGCGTCATCTCGACGCGCGCCGATGTCGATTATTTTTCCTTTATTGCGACAACCACGAGTCACGACGTCAGTGTGACGTCGCCGTCGCTGAGTACCAACCTCGACGTCCAGGCGAAGTTGTTCAATTCATCGGGCACGTTGTTGTCCACCACAA
>JAEMRP010000017.1:0-7806 GCA_016463265.1 Microbacteriaceae bacterium
AGCACAGGATCCTAAATCCTGCGTGTCTACCAATTTCACCACACCCGCGTGGTTCCCCATTCTACGGTTCGAATCCGGAAGGCATCGAGGAATTGTTCACCACGAAGAACACCCTCCTCCCTCACGCGTCACTCTGTGGACAACGTCGGCGGCGCCGACACGGGGAGCGCCACGATGGGGGAATGACCTCCACCGATTCGATTGTTGAACGGGTTCGTCGTGCCGTCATGTCGGGTGAAGACCTTGGGCGTGCAATAACGACTGAGGTGCAGCGCGCTAATGAACGCGCACTGGGCGACGCGGTGGCAATCGAGTTTCAGGAATCCGATGTCACACATCGCGTTACAGGGTTTGGGATTCTACAACCGCTCCTCGACGACCCCACCGTCGAAGAGATCTGGGTCAACGACTCGAGCGCCGTGTTTGTCGCCCGGTCGGGTCGCCACGAACGGATCCCCACGGACCTCTCGACCGACGACCTGCGGACACTCGTTGAACGCATGTTGCGTCGCAGCGGTCGCCGTGTGGACGTATCCCAGCCATTTGTCGATGCGTCCTTGCCGGATGGTTCACGGTTGCACGTCGTCATCCCGCCGATCACCAAGGAACACTGGAGCCTCAACATCCGAAAATTTTCGTCAGCGGTTCGAACGCTGGACGACCTTGTTGCGCGTGGCACGATTGCGCCCGACGCGAAACGGATTCTCCAGGCCGCGATCAGCGATGGCCGAACGGTACTGGTGTCCGGTGCGACCCAGGCGGGAAAGACCACGATGGTGTGTGCGTTGCTCTCAGAACTGGGGCCGGGTGAACGAATTGTCACGGTCGAAGAAACGTTCGAGATCGCGACGCGTCATCCGGATACCGTTGGCATGCAATGTCGCGGTGCGAGTCTCGACGGCGTCGGCGAGGTCACCCTGCGTCGCCTCGTCAAAGAGGCGCTTCGTATGCGACCAACGCGTCTCGTTGTCGGCGAGGTGCGCGGCGACGAATCACTCGACCTCCTCGTCGCCCTCAATTCGGGCATCCCGGGGCTCTGCACGATTCACGCAAACTCGGCCTCCGATGCCGTTCGTAAACTCGTGACGCTGTGCCAACTTGCCGGCGGCGTGTCGGAGGTTCGTGACGTCAACGATTCTTGCGACGGTTGATCTCGTGGTTCATTGCCGGATGGATGGTGACGGACAACGGCGCATTATTGATATCGCCCGACCGATCGCGTCGGGTGACGTGGGCGCACTTGCGATGGAATCATTGTGGGCGTCGAACTAGTCGCCTGCGGAATTGCGCTGGGACTGGGATTAATCCTGGTCGTGATTCCCGCGCGTGCGCGTCGACAATCGCGGATTCGCCCATGGTTAGACGAAGCCGGGCTTGCCGGCGTCCCGCTGATGGTCGTCGGTGTCGTGATGATTACGGTCGCCGTCATAGTCGGCGCAATCGCGACGGCGATCATTCCGCTCCCGAGTATCGCTCCGCTCGGCATTGTTGTGGGGTGCGGGGTGCCGATTATCGCGTTGGCGAGCGCGCGCGATCGGCGTCGACAACGTGCGCGGGCACTGTGGCCGGATGTCATTGATTCCGTTCGCGTCGCTCTTCGCTCTGGCTCGACACTAACCGACGCGGTAACCTCGGTCTCCACCATGATTCCCAGGGACTGGCGACCGGCCTGGCGGGAACTCGAATCCAACCTTCGGCGAGGTAGTGATCCCGACATCGCGCTTCGCCGGTTGCAACGTGCACTCGCCGACCCAATTGCCGATCGTGTGGTTGAGTCGATCGTGGTCGCGCGCGAATACGGAGGAACAGAACTCCCCGCCGTCTTGTCGGAACTCGGGCGTTCTGTTCGCAGGGATTCCGCGATGAGGTCCGAGGCTCAATCACGGCAATCGTGGGTGCGGCACGCGGCGACCCTCGGAGTTGTTTCACCCTGGATTGTGTTGGCGCTCTTGGCGAGCAGGCCCGAAAACAGAGAGGCTTATTCCAGCGTTGCGGGCACTTTTCTCATTGTGGTGTCAGCGGGTGCTACCGCGGTGGCATACCTTGTCATGCGTGCGCTGGGGACGATGCGTGAACCAGCTCGTTGGCTGATTGGGGCCCTCGATGATTGAGGTTGCACTGGGTGCGCTGCTGGGCCTCGGATTCTTTGTGATGCTCGCTGGCTCGTCGGCGTCCCGCGTCGCGATCCAGCTCGCGCCGCATATTCGGGACCTCTCCACCGCCCGAACACCGATAGATGGGCGGGACGGAGCATTACGTTCTCTCGGACTAGTGCTAAGCCTTCCGACCCTGTTCATGAGCGAGACAATCAATCGACGTCGTCGCCGAAGCGCGATTTCCGACGAGCTCCCAGGTGCGCTCGACCTCATTGGTCTCTGTGTCTCTGCCGGTATGTCGGTACCCACCGCGCTGGAGCGAATTGCCACGAGTGGGGTTGGCGAACTAGCCGACGAATGCAGAACCATCGTCGCCGAGATCGGGCTTGGCGTCTCTGTCACGGACGCACTTCACTCGAGCGATGTTCGCGTAGCCCACGCGGGCTGGTCCCGGGTGATGGACCATGTCATCACCGCGCGGCAATACGGTACGCCGCTGACCGAGATCATTCGCGCGTTGGCCGATGACGAACAACAGGCGGCGGGTCGTCGGTTGCTCGAATCCGCAAGCGCGAAAGAGACGCTCATGATGTTCCCTCTCGTTTTCGCCATCCTTCCCGTGACCGTCGTCATGGCGGTCTTCCCCGGACTGACCGCTCTCGGTTCTATTTCTCTCTGAGAATCGATAGATTTCACGCAATACTGGTCGTGTCGGAAAGGACATCATGAGACTTCGCCTCACTATTGCTGTGGTTATCCAAATCGTCGCCATTTTGTTCAGCCTCATGGGTTGGGTCGATGCCCTCCAGGGCGGCGCGGCTGTCGTAATGGTTGGGTTGCTCACCCTCGCCACGCGCCTCATCAGCCGAGTCACGATTCCAAAACTGACCTGGATGTCACTCGCCGCCGCGATCGTTCTCAGCGTCGCAACCGTGTCACTTCTGGTGATCGCCTACGACCCGATGGCGTCCGATAATCAATTCGCGGATTCACCGTTTAGCGCCACAATTTCAGGGCTCAACATTGTTTACCGAGTGGCCGCGGTGGCCGTCATCGCAGGAACCGTTTTTTATGCCGTGCGCATCGGTGACGAACGCAAAAAGTCCGCGCTCTCGTAACGTCTGGGGATAAATTTCCCCCCGAAATCGCACGTACCCCACGATGGGGTCATGTCGAACTTCACATTTGTTTCCTCTGACCGCGGCGACGTCCCCGGTTGGGTCCTCATCACCCTAATGACGGCGGGACTTGTCGTCGTCATGTGGGCGATGGCCGGCCCAGCCCTCGGCGAGGTCTTCAACAACGCCATCGATCGCGTCTTGTCGATATGACTCGCGAGCTCGAACGCGGCAGTGCCCCGGTCGAGTTCGTGATGGTCGGGGTCTTGCTCGTCGCGGTCGCGTTAACTGTGCTGCAAATCGCCTTCGTTGCCCACATTCGGGCGGTGGCGATTGATTCGGCGATCGCTGGCGCCGCTCACGCCGCGTTGGCCGACACCGCTGATTCGGAGGGCGTTGTCCGTGCCACTGAGCTTGTGACGAGCGGTGTCGCGGCGTCGTTGGTTCGATCGGTGTTCATCGCCTCGAGTGAGGTCGCGGGAAAGCCCATTGCCTCGGTCACAATTCGACTCGGCGTGCCAATAATTGGGCCGTGGTTGCCCGTCGCCGAAACTGACGTCACGGGACGCGCTTTCCGCGAAGCCCGCTAAACGAATGAGGCCCCGCCGAAGCGGGACCTCACCGTCGTGCGATTGGTTACTTGCTGGCGCGCATCTTCTTCGCAACCTCGATGGCGTCCGAATACGGAGCCTTCGAGCGAAGGTGAGGACGAGCGACGAGCAGGTACAAGCCACCAGGGACCAGTACCGCGACCACGCCGATGAGCGAGATGTTGTCGATGAACCAGTCACCACTGACGCCGGGCTGGAGCAACCACGAGATTGCCCAGATTCTGTAGGCGAGTGCGGCGATGTTGATGATCAGGCCGAGCGAACCCAGGGTCCACGGTCCGGCAGGCTTCCATCCACGGAATCGTTGGATGAGCGACGCGAGGACGACCGACTGGAACGCGATGTAAATTCCGAGCACTGCGAATGCGGTGATCGGAACCAACGACGCCGGGTTGGCGTAGATGACGACGACGTGGTCATGATTCCGTTGGCCGACAACGATCCGGATTTCGTCGTCGCTTTCACGGCGGAAACCCGCAACCCCTGGGGTATTGGTGTCCAGAAGGGCAACGCGGAACTGTTGGGGGAACTCAACGGTGCGCTTGACACGGTCATCGCTGACGGTCGACTCGCAAAGGTGTGGAGCACGTGGATGCCGGATTTGGCGTTCCCTCTGGCAAAATAGAGTCCATGAGCCACAACATCACACCGAGCGACGTCATGCCCGAGGGCAACGCGTCGATGCCGAGTGACGCGCCGACCGTTGCCGTCGTCGTGTCGCTGAACATCCCGCAGATGACGGACGAGGTCGCTGGGCTCGTCGTTCGATTCACTCGCGTCGCACTGACCGAACTGAACAATGTCGGGGCAAAAATCGTGCTGATGGATTCGAGCAAGTCGCCGCTCGACCCAGCCGCAATCGCCGACCTGGCCGACGGGGTTCTGTTTTTGGGCGGCGGAGACGTCGACGCACGAATCTACGGTCACACCGAACCGGTGAACCACGAGTACGGTGTCGACCGCGCGGCGGACGACTACTGCATCGACATTATCAACGCCACGATCGAACGTGACGCTCCGATGCTGTGCATCTGTCGCGGATCGCAGTTGCTCAATGTGGCACTCGGTGGCGACCTCATTCCCGACATTGAGAACTACCACCCGCATCGCGGAGGCTCGGGCGACCCGATGTTCAAGGACGAACCCGTCATTCTCGAACCGGGCAGCAAGACTCACGAGATTTTCGGTCGCGACCGTGTTGCGGTTCGCTCGGGGCACCACCAAGCCGTCAACCGAGTGGCCGAGGGACTTGTCGTCAGCGCTCGTGCCGAGGACGGAATCGTCGAGGGCACGGAACTGCCGTCGGCGCGGTGGGTCGTCGGTGTTCAGTGGCACCCCGAAGACGATGACGGTTCAGCGTCCGACCGTCGTGCCCTGTTTCAGGCGTTCGTCGACCAAACGAAACTGGTTCGGACCTCCCGCTAGACGTGCCGAGCCCTTGGCGCTGCCACGAGTTGTAGACCGAGTTCAGGTCCTGGGATTTCGCATCGGATGGCGTCCTTCGGCAATGCAACGACACGATTTCCGACGAGAAAGCGACCGGAGTTTCCGAGGATGATCCGATCGAATTTCGACACGAGCGCGGCGTCCTCGGGAATTGTGCGCAGTATTGGCATGATGACGGTTTCCAATTCCCGCACCTCGGTGTCGCATCCCGCGGTGCCGATTAGCATGCCATCCAACGAGAGTGGAACCATGCTGGTGAGAATGTACTTGTCCATCCCCGCGTAGTCGAGGTAGGGACCCTGAATAGCTGGCTTTCCGGTCGAGACAACCTCGGCAAACCATTCGTAGGTCACGAAGTCATAGAAACCGGGGTCTTCGCGAGAAAGGTTGAACACGATTCGTTGGGTTGAGCCCGAATCGCCTCGTCGCCACCATTCGACTGCCCCGACATTGTTGTCCGCGAGGTCTGGACCGAGGACGATTCCAGCGGCCACGGGGAACGCGTGGCGATTCAGAAATGTCGCGGCAGCGGGTTGAATTGCGCGCAGATGGCGTTCCGTCAATTCAACCTTCGTGCCCCGCGCAACCCGTAGTTCGCGCTCGCACGCCAACGCCATGGTGGTCAAGTCGTCGTAGACCGCGGCAAACAAATCCCCAATCGCCTTACTCGCGCGTTCGAGGCCGCCGCGTGCCTCACTCATTTGTGGGCCCAATGGGGTACAAAACATCGAGTCGAGCGGCAACCAATCGATAAAAGTCGCGTGAGATGTGCTCGCGAACGGCGCGCTCAGCGGCGATAAGGTCTCGACTTCGCAGGGCCGCAACAATGACGAGGTGATCGTTCATCGTCCAGTCCCTGTCGGCTTCGACTGTGAGAACGGTCCACATGATTTCAATCGATTCGGTCAACAATCGCATCTGCGTTGCCAAGAGACGCTCGGACTGGGAAAGGACCGCAAGTTCGCTGTGGAATCTCATGTCGGCACGCACACAGGACTCGGGCGTTGTGGCCTCGCCCATGGTTCGAGCGATTCGTTCGAGTCGGTCGAAGTCGTGGGGGAATGCTCGTCCGATGATGAGTCGAACGGCAGCGAGGGCGGTAGCCACCTGTTCGTCCTCCATATCGCGCAATTCCGCCATGGACAACCTCAACAACCGCTGACGAAGTGACTCGAGATTCGTGCGGGGAGCACCGATGATGAAGGTGCCGCCGCTTCGCCCGCGCCGAGCTTCGATGATTCCTTGCTCGCGCAACGTCTGGAGCGCGTCGCGGACGGTGGCTGTGGCGACGCCGAACATGACGGCCAGCTGATTCTCGACGGGGAGCTGCTCGCCCTGACGAAGAAGTCCGAGAGTGATTGCGGACGACAGGCGATCAACAATTGCCTCGGCACGAAGGACGTCAGGGAGTGGTCGGAAAACTTGAGATTGAACACCGTTCAGGACACCCACGTAACCTCCAATCGCTTGAACTCTTCAATCACGATACTGTGAATCGTTTAGGGATAAACGTTTTTTCCTGTCAATGAACGACAATGAACGTATGCCCTTTGCCGTAACCAATCCCGCCACTGGAATCGTCGAACGCGAATTCCCTAGCGCGACCTCTGCCGACATCGCCGATGCAATTTCGCGCGCCGATGCGGCTCACACGACGTGGAGCGCAACGCCCCTCACAGAACGTGCCGCAGTGCTTCAGCGCGTCGCGGATTTGTATCGCGAGCGCAAACATCAACTCGCTGACATCATCGCCCGCGAGATGGGAAAACCGGTACGACAGGGTCGGGGCGAAGCGGGTTTCGTCGGCGATATTTATGAGTTCTACGCCACCCAGGGCCCCGGGCACCTCGCCGATCAGGACATGCACCCGATTTCGGGAGGGCACGCGATTGTCCGGTCACAATCGCTCGGCGTTCTCCTCGGTATCATGCCGTGGAACTATCCCTACTATCAAGTTGCGCGTTTCGCCGGACCGAACCTGCTCCTTGGCAACACCATCATCCTTAAGCACGCGAGCAACTGCCCGGAATCGGCACTCGCGCAGGAACAGATTTTCCGCGATGCGGGATTGCCGGACGGCGCCTACATCAACCTGTTTGTCGAGAGCCGCGACATCGAGACAATCATTGCTGATCCGCGCGTTCAGGGCGTCTCGTTGACGGGAAGCGAGACGGCAGGGGCCGCCGTTGCCCAAGCCGCTGGCCGCGCTCTCAAGAAGGTCGTGCTCGAGTTGGGCGGAAGCGATCCGTTCATCGTCCTCGACGACGAGAACCTTGACGCCACCATTGCCGCCGCCGCGTCCGGACGCATGAGCAATGCCGGCCAAGCGTGTACCGCCGCGAAGCGCTTTATCGTTCTCGATTCCGTGTACGACCGGTTCGTCGAGGGGTTCGCGGCCCAACTGCAGACTTACACCGTGGGGGACCCGCTCGATTCCGAAACGAAACTCGGTCCGCTGTCGTCGCTCGGGGCTGTTGAGGACCTGATCGGGCAGGTGGACGACGCCGTCGCCAACGGCGCGACTCTCGTGATGGG
>JAEMRP010000017.1:7906-12458 GCA_016463265.1 Microbacteriaceae bacterium
ACCTGATCGGGCAGGTGGACGACGCCGTCGCCAACGGCGCGACTCTCGTGATGGGCGGTCACCGGGTCGGAGATGTCGGTTCCTTTATGGCGCCGACGCTGCTCACCAACGTCACGCCCGCGGCACGGGCGTTTAGCGAAGAACTGTTTGGTCCCGTCGCCGTGGTCTACCGCGTCGCGGACAAGGACGAGGCGATCGCACTGGCGAACGGTTCAGAATTCGGACTGTCCGGTGCAGTGTTTGGATCCAACCCTGACGACACCCGTTACGTCGCCGATCGACTCGAATCGGGCATGGTCTATATCAACGAGAACACCGACTCGCACGTTGACCTACCGTTCGGCGGAATCAAGAAATCCGGTTTCGGTCGCGAACTGGGACACTTTGGGCTCGACGAATTCGTCAACAAAAAGCTGATTCGAACCGCAGCGCACTAATCCTGTGGACAACGTGAGCGGTACTCGTGCTCTCGCGAAAAACTTCGTCCATGAGCACGATGCCCGATCGAGGGAGCGCCAGCATCGAATTCATTGTCGCGTCCGTCGCCCTGCTCGTTCCGCTGGTGGCACTGACGGTCACCACGAGTCAGATTGCGTCAGCATCCTTCGCTGCAACGGCCGCCGCACGGCACGGTGTCCGAGCCTTTACGCGCGCCGAATCCACGAACATCGGGTCGGAACGAGTTCGAGCCATTACGACTTTGGTCGCCGATGATCACGGCCTGACCGACACCTCGTCTCGATGGGAACTCGACTGCTCCAGGAATAATTGTCTACGTCGGGGGTCTCTTGTCGAGTTGACGGTGCACCTTGATGTGCCGTTGCGCTTCATTCCGGCCCTGCCCGGCATCGACATCGCGCCACGAGTCACGGTGTCGCGCAGCGCAACGGCCCGCGTTTCGATCACGTCGGTGAACAGGTGAGCGATCGCGGTTCTCTCTTGCCCATGGTTGCGGGGCTCGTGGCGCTGTGCGGCGTGGCGGTTGTGGGAATCATCGATTCGACTGATTTGGCGTTGGCACGAACGAGCCTGCAATCCACCGCCGACATGGCGGCACTCGTCGGCGCTGAGTCATTCGATCCACTTACCGCGCAATTCGACGGAACATCGCTGGCCGTGCGACTAGTCAACCGTCAGGTTTGGCGCGCGGTCAGCGCATTTGTCTCCGAGTCAAGCGACGGAATTCGCCTCGTGACTGCGTCAACGCCCGACTCGGTTACCGCTCGAGTGACGGTCCGGTCCACGTGGTCCCCGCCTCTCGTTAGCCAGTTCTTTCCGGTTCGAATCCAACTCGAGGCGACCGGGTCCGCACGGCCAAACATCGGGGCTCTAAGCGACGAAGGGTAGTCTGGCAATCTCATGATTTCGTTGGACGTTTCCGACCGCATCGCGGCACTCCGCTCGTCGTTCGCGGACATCGTCAGTGTCGTGGATTTGCCCGAACTGACGACTCGGATAACCGAGCTTTCCGAGAAGGCCCGTGCGACCGACCTGTGGGATGACCAGGCATCGGCGCAGGCCGTGACCAGCGCCCTGTCCCATGCGCAAACCCAGCGCGACCTCGTGAACGACGTGCAACAACGCCTGGACGACCTCGATGTTCTTCTCGACATGGCGAAAGAAGCCGGTGACGACGATTCGGCGACCGAGGTGCTCAATGAACTCGTGGCCCTAGAGTCAGTAATCGGCACGTTGGAGGTCCAGACTCTTCTCGATGGCGAGTACGACCCGTTGCCCGCAATCGTCACGATTCGATCCGGTGCGGGTGGTGTCGATGCGGCGGATTTCGCCGAGATGCTTCTTCGCATGTATCTGCGCTGGGCCGAACAACACAAATACTCGGTGCGAGTCCTGGATACCTCCTACGCCGAAGAAGCGGGAATCAAAAGCGCGACTTTCGAAGTCGACGCCCCGTTCGCGTTTGGGACCTTGTCGGTCGAGGCGGGAACGCACCGCCTCGTTCGCATGAGCCCGTTCAACTCGGCGGGTAAGCGCCAAACGTCATTCGCCGCCGTCGAGGTCGTACCCCTGTTGGCGGCGACCGAAGCGATTGATATTCCCGACTCGGACATTCGTGTCGACGTTTTCCGTTCGTCCGGCCCTGGCGGTCAGTCGGTCAATACGACCGACTCGGCGGTTCGCATCACCCACCTACCCACGGGAACCGTGGTGTCGTGCCAAAACGAGAAGAGTCAGATTCAAAACCGCGCCGCGGCTCTTCGGGTCCTGCAGAGTCGCCTGCTGCTCATCCAAAAGGAAGAGGAAGCAAAAAAGAAGAAGGAACTCGCCGGTGTCATCACGGCGTCGTGGGGTGACCAGATGCGGTCGTATGTTCTCGCGCCGTATCAGATGGTCAAGGACCTTCGCACGAACCACGAAGTCAACAGTCCGCAAGCGGTCTTCGACGGCGATCTTGACGGTTTCATCGCGGCGGGCATCCGCCACCGCAAACAGAAGACGCTCTAGTCGGTCGAGTGTCGCTCCACGCTCGATGAAAGCCCGCGATTAGGCTTAACCCGATGATTCGTTTTGATGGTGTGTCCAAGGTCTACAAGTCGGGAAACCGACCCGCCTTGCACGACGCGACCCTCGAGGTAAAGCCCGGGGAGTTCGTTTTCCTCGTGGGCGCTTCCGGCAGTGGCAAGTCGTCGTTCTTGCGTCTCATCCTGCGCGAGGAGCGCTCGTCGACCGGACTCATTCACGTCCTCGGGCAGGATCTCGGTCGACTGTCGAATCGCAAAGTACCCGCCTACCGCCGCAACCTCGGAGTTGTCTTCCAGGACTTCCGCCTTCTTCCGACCAAGACCGTGTTCGACAACGTCGCGTTCGCCCTTCGCGTCCTCGGCCGGAGCGAGGCCTACATTCACGACGCCGTCCCCGAGGTTCTCTGGCTCGTCGGTTTGGGGAACAAGGAAAACCGTCTTCCGCACGAGCTGTCGGGCGGTGAGCAACAGCGCGTCGCGATCGCCCGCGCGGTTGTAAACAAACCCGCAATCCTGTTGGCCGACGAACCGACCGGAAACCTTGACCCCGCAACCTCGGCGGGAATCATGGACGTGTTGCGTAACATCAACGCCGCCGGAACAACGGTTCTCATGGCCACCCACGACACCGCGATTGTGAACGACATGAAGCGCCGGGTCGTCGAGCTGAGTGACGGACGTATCATCCGTGACGAGGCCGGCGGTCAATACCGGACGCGCGCAAACCCGATTGTCAACGTTGATGACGCATTTCCCTCCCGCGCCGACTCGCAGCCCATCGCGATCGAACGGATTGACTTTGACCCGATTCCGGCATTCGACCCCATGACGCCGACCAGCGAAGCGGTCGACCTGAGCTACCTCGATCGACACGAGGAAGACCCGCTATGAAAATGAGCTTCGTCTTAATCGAGGCGTGGAATGGTGTTCGGCGCAATATCTCGATGGTCGTATCGGTCATCTTGGTCACCTTGGTCTCTTTGACGTTCGTCGGATCGGCCGCGTTGCTGCAACTCCAAATTGGCAATATGAAGTCCTACTGGTACGACAAGGCGCAGGTCGCAGTCTATTTGTGCACGCAGTATTCGACGCTCGGCGCGTGCGACCAGCAAGAGGCGAGTGCCGAGCAGATCGCCGCGGTCGAAACGCAACTGGATTCGGATACGCTCAGTCCTTACATCGATGAATGGTACTTCGAAAACCACGACGACGCCTTCGCAAACTTCACCAAGCAATTCAAGGGAAGTCCCGTCGTTGACCTCGTCACCCCGGATCTGTTGCCCCAGACCTTCTGGGTGAATCTCAAGGACCCCACGCAGTCCGCCCTCGTCTTCGAGGCATTGGGTGGCATGAGTGGCGTCGAGTCGGTCATCGACCAACGGTCGTACCTTGACGGAATATTCTCGACGCTCAACGCCGCGAGTCTGACGGCGGTTGGCGTGGCCGTGTTGATGCTCGTCGCCGCCGCGCTGCTCATCGCGACGACGATCCGACTCTCGGCATTCTCGCGTCGTCGTGAGCTAGCAATCATGCGATTGGTCGGCGCATCGAACTGGTTCATTCAAACTCCGTTCATCGTTGAGGGCGTGGTTGCGGCGACGATCGGTTCGGTTCTCGCGTGTGGTGCAATTGCAGGCATCGTCGTCTTCTTCGTTGACGGGTATCTCGCATCAGCCCTGCCAACGACGTCATTCATCACGCTTGCCGATGTCTGGATTGTGTTTCCCGGATTGCTCCTCGCCGGCGCAGTTCTCGCGGCATCCAGCGCGTACGTCGCTATTTCCCGTTACCTTCGCGTCTGACCCGGATGTAAACTGGAGGGCTTGGACTCACCAGAAGACCGGAAAGGGGGTGCGCCATGCCGAAGGAACAGGGCGAAAAAGTCGTTGCGACGAACCGCAAGGCGCGCCACGATTATCACATCGAGGACACGTTCGAGTGTGGCCTCTCGCTGGTCGGTACCGAAGTCAAGGCACTACGTTTGGGCAAGGCGTCACTCGTTGACGGATGGGCCCAGATTGTCGATGGTGAAATGTGGATGGAATCCGTTCACATCCCCGAGTACACGC
>JAEMRP010000137.1 GCA_016463265.1 Microbacteriaceae bacterium
CCTCGGTTTCCGCCGGTGATGAGTACGGTTCGTGGTGTCGACATGTTTACCAGCGTAGTGGTGGGCGTAGACTTGACTAATGACTCCGGAGACGCCTTCTCTCACGTCGTTGCCCGTTTCCCCGAACGTGGAACGGCAATCGCGGTTGGGTCAATATCTGATTGCGATGGGACTTCGACTCGTCTGTCTGTTTTTCTGCTTTGTCACCCCCGGCTGGTGGATCCTGCTTCCCGTGACGGGGGTCGTCGTATTGCCTCTTGTCGCGGTAGGTCTAGCTAACGTGGTCAACTCCAATAAGTCGAAAACGCTGCGAACTCGCGAATCCAACGTTCCGAGCTTGACGAGTTTCACTCCGTGAGCTTGTGGCGGCTTGCCGTCACCCCGCGGTGGTGGGGCATTCTGGGTTTCACCGTTGCGTTCGCGGTCGTCTGCGTCGGGCTGGGTCAATGGCAGTTCGACCGTCGAGCCCAAGCGCAGGCAGCAATCGCACTTCTTGACGCGAATTACGAGCGGTACACGATAGATCTAACGACAATTCTCGAGACGCCAGCGGAGTTCGACGTTTCCGAGAAATGGCGAAGCGTTCGCGTGACCGGCGTGTACCTGTCTTCGGACATCATCTACGTTCGGACGCGATCCGGGCCCGGAGGAATCGGATTCGAGCAGTTGGCACCGCTACAAACTCCGAGCGGCGTGGTGTTTGTCGTCAACCGCGGGTGGTTACCGGCCAACGGCGACAACTCGGCGCCGGCTGAAACTCCCGCTGTTCCATCTGGAGCTGTCGAGATCGGCGCACGTCTGATCCCTAGCGAAAAGCTGATTGCCGGACGCGACGCTCCAGCCGGCCAGATTGCCACGATTAACCTCGAGACGATCGGTGACCGTGTCGACGCAGACGTTTACCACGGTTGGTACGGCCGACTCGAGTACGAGTCCCCTGCTACAGATGCGGGTGCGCCGTGGGAGAAGCCCGTGCTCGACGAAGGTCCCCACTTGTCGTATGCCCTGCAGTGGTACGTGTTCGCAATCATGGGCTTCTACGGCTACGGCTGGGCCCTGCGCAAAGAAGCCCGCGGGGATGTCGTTCCCGAACGAAAGATTCGCGCTCGTCGCAGCGATGAAGATATCGAAGACGCGGCGCTCGACGCTACGCGAGTTCGATGAGTTCCTGGTAGTCCTGACTCCACAGGTCTTCGAGGCCATCTGGCATGATCAGCACGCGCTCGGGGTTAAGCGCCTCGACTGCTCCCGGGTCGTGGCTCACGAGAACCACGGCGCCCTTGTAGTGCGAGAGCGCGCCAAGAATCTCATCGCGCGACGCCGGGTCGAGGTTGTTCGTCGGTTCGTCAAGGATGAGAACGTTGGCACTCGAGACGACGAGGGTCGCGAGAGCGAGCCTCGTCTTTTCGCCGCCAGATAGAACGCCAGCGGGTTTCGTCGCGTCATCGCCCGTGAATAGGAACGAGCCGAGCACCTTGCGCGCCTCGGTCTCTCCCAAACTGGGTGACGCGGACATCATGTTTGCCAGCACTGACTGCTTGATGTCGAGGGTCTCGTGTTCTTGCGCGAAGTAGCCGACACGGAGCCCGTGACCGGCATCGACCGCACCGGTGTCGGGTGCGTCAACTCCCGCAAGGATTCGCAGCAACGTCGTTTTGCCCGCTCCGTTCAATCCGATGACCACGACCTTGGAACCCTTGTCAATCGCAAGATCAACCGCGGTGAAGATTTCGAGCGAACCGTACGACTTGGACAGGTTGTGCGCCATAATTGGTGTTCGACCGCACGGGGCTGGATCGGGGAACCGCAACTTCGCAACACGGTCTTGGGCGCGGACATCCTCGAGCCCAGACAGCATTTTTTCCGCGCGCGCCACCATCTGATGGGCTGCCGCCGCCTTCGACGCTTTCGCACCGAATTTCGCGGCCTGCAACTGCAGGGTCGTTGCCTTCTTTTCGACGTTCGCACGTTCCTTCTTGCGACGTTCTTCGTCCGCTTCGCGCTGTCGAAGGTACAGTTTCCAGCCCATGTTGTAGACGTCAAGTCGCTCGCGGTTTGCGTCGAGATAGAACACTCGATTCACCGTTTCGGTCACGAGAGTAACATCGTGCGAGATCACAATGACACCGCCCTTGTAGTTGGAGAGAAAATTGCGCAACCAGACAACGGAATCGGCGTCAAGGTGGTTCGTCGGTTCGTCGAGAATCATCGTTTCTGCGTCGCTGAACAAGATGCGTGCCAATTCGATTCGCCGGCGCTGACCGCCCGACAACGTGTCGAGTGGCTGACCGAGCACGTGGTCGGGAAGACCGAGGTTGTTGGCAATTGAGGCGGCTTCCGCCTCGGCAGCATAGCCTCCGAGCGACGTGAACCGGTCGGTCAGGTTTCCGTACTTCGACATGGCCCCCGCTGCGATGTCGGGGTCGTCAGCGCCCATGAGCTTAGTCGCGTCCTCCATTTGGACAAGGATCGAACCGAGGCCACGGGCGTCAAGTATTCGGGTACGCGCGAGTTGAGTCGGATCGCCTGTCCGCGGGTCCTGCGGAAGGTAGCCGAGTTCACCCCTGATTGACACGTTTCCACCATTGGGAAGCACATCCCCGGCCAGAACCTTCGTGAGTGTGGTCTTGCCAGCACCGTTGCGCCCTACGAGACCAATCTTGTCGCCCTTGTCGACACGAAAGCTGACCTCGGACATGAGGGTGCGAGCCCCGACTCGGATCTCGAGGTTTGTGACGTCGATCATTACAGGTTGAAACCGAGCGCGCTCATCATTTCGCGCCCGTCATCCGTGATGCGATCGACACCCCACGGTGGCATCCACACCCAGTTGATTCGGAAACGCTCGACAACGTTGTCGAGTGCGCTTTCCAGTTCCTTTTCGATCACGTCGGTGAGCGGGCACCCCGCACTTGTCAGTGTCATGGACACAATCAGTGCATCGTTCTCGTCGTCCCAGTTCAGGTCGTAGATCAGACCGAGGTCGACAATGTTGACGCCAAGTTCCGGGTCAATTACGTCTTTCAGGGCTTCGATAATGACATCGAAGCGGTCGGCGGCGAGTTCGCTCACGAAGCCTCCACGAGAAAGCGGTCGTACCCCTCGTCTTCGAGTCG
>JAEMRP010000018.1 GCA_016463265.1 Microbacteriaceae bacterium
AACGCTTGAAACAGTACAAGGTTCTCGAACACAAAATTTCGGAACAGTCAGCCTTTCATGGTGACGCCAACGACTTCCTTCGTCAGTCCGACATCAAAGTTTCTGTGTTGCCGCCAACCGAAAGTGACATGGAGCGACTGGAAGATCTCATCAATCGTTCTAACCAGCTTAACTTCACAAAACTTCGGGTAGACCAGTCGACGCTCGCACACTATGTGGATTCGACAAACTCGACCACCGGTGCGGTGTGGGTGAGCGACAAATACGGGGATTACGGGCTTGCCGGGTTTTACGCTCTTGAAGACGGTGCCCTTACGCAGTTTGCGTTCTCGTGCCGAATATTGGGGTTCGGAGTGGAGAGCTGGCTGTACCAAAAACTGAACTGTCCACCGCTTAAGATTAATGGCGAAGTATCGGCAGTTCTCGATCGCACTACAACGATTGACTGGATTACCGAGGTTGATTCTCATCGGGAATATGTTGAATCCACTACTGCCGCTGAACGGCTCCTCATCAAGGGTGGTTGTGACCTGAGGCAGTTGAACCCCTACCTCAGGGCAGATGTGGCAATCGATGAAGAAATGAACTACGTCGCAAAATCAGGGTTTGGTGCGCACGTCGAACATACCGAGATTTTGAAGCAAGCGAACCCGGAGTTCGTTGACAAGTTCAAGGATGTGATTGGACGGATCCCATTTATCGATCACGATGCCTTCGAAACCGATTTCTTTGCTGACCTGCACCGATTCAAGTTGTACAGTGTGCTCTTGGATTACACCGCCGGCATCTACCGCTACAGAGACACGGAATTTGTGGTGCCCTACCGTCGTTTCGATACGAACTATTTGACTCGAGAAGATCTTCTCGAAGGGCGCTTCGGAAAAGAGTTTGCCGATTGGTTTATCAACAATTTCACTTTCGAGGGGCCACTCAGTGAAGAGGCCTTCGAGGCAAACCTTGAGTGGATGGTTTCAATGCTCCCGGAGGGGGTTCGACTGATTCTCCTCAATGGGGCTGAGATCGATCTACAAAGCACAAAAGAGCCAGGACGCCACCTACATCACCAAAAATACAACGCAATCGTCGACCGCGTGGTTGCTCTTCATTCGAATGTGTCGTTGGTTGATGTGCGTAGCATTGTCACCGACTCATCCAACACAACCAACAGTATTCGTCACTACCGACGCAACATTTATCCTATTCTCGCCAGCCGCGTCGACGAGATTTTGACAGCCGGTGGGGTGCCGCTCAAAGAAAACATCAGTTTTCGCGAAGAAACGGTTAAACCGTCCTTGACTGGCAAACAACAACCAATCATGAAGCAGCTAACGCAACGCCTCAAAGGCTTAGCGAAACGCTTCGTTAATTGAGACCCGGCCTAGCCATCTGACCCGAGCAATCGCCGCTGCACTCTCTGGTGGCGATCGATCGGAGCGGAACTCTGACGGCTAGCACCGTCTTCGGTTATCCGGAGGATTCACTCAACAGCCGTGTGGGACAGCAATTGCCCGCCACATTAAATGCTGGCGAGCAATTGCTTAAGGGGAGCAGCCTATTAGTTGGATGAATATGCGTCAATCTCGACCGATCGAGACACCGAAGTGTTCACCCGGTTGTTCGGAACCGAGAATGTTGATTGGACTACCACTGAAGGTTCCAGGGATGAAATGTAGTCGCACACAGCATCGGCTCGCTTTTTCGCTAACGCTTTAGCTGCCTTCAATGTGCCCTCGCTCGTAACGTTGCCGGTACAAATGTATTTGTCCCCTGAGCTGGATTCCACGAAATCGAGAATTTCAGCTTCGAATGCGCTCGAGAGCAATGATCTTCCAGTTGTGAAACCTGAAATGTCAGTTGAATCCGTCAAGGTGAATACCACGGAGGCTGTGGTGAATGTCGCCGTACACGTTGAATCACCGGTCACGGCAACTGTCGTCGCACTGGCATATACAGCATCAGGTGTTTCGCCGGAGTTACACGTCCAACGCGAGAAACGATAGCCCGAATTCGCCGTCGCCGAAATCGACCACGTGTCAGCCCCATCATCAATAGCAGAGACCGATCCTCCGGCCGTCGGAGACCCCGCCACAGTCACCGTGTACACCGAGTTAGCCGTGAAAGTTGCCGTACAGGTCGTAGCAGCCGTCGCCGTCACCTTTGTTGCCGCGCTCACAATAGAAGTTGGCGTTTGAGAAGCGGAACACGACCAACTCGTGAACTTATATCCGGTATTCGCGGTCGCAAAAATCTCCCACAAATCGCCTCCATTTTCAATTTTGGAGACCGTTCCCCCTGCGGACGCTGCCACGGTCACGACGTTCGTGGAGTCCGCGGAGAAAGTCGCCGTACAGGTCGTAGCGGCCGTAGCGGTAACCGTTGTCGTCGCGCTCGAAGCTGAAGTTGGCGTTTGAGAAGCGGTACATGCCCAACGCGTGAATTTGTATCCAGTCTTTGGCGTCGCCGTGATCGACCACAAATTGCTTCCATTGTCGACCCTAGCGACCGTTCCCCTGGTGCTTGAGGACGCCGCCACAGTGACGGTTTTGAGCGAATTGGCGGTGAACGTTGCCGTACACGTAATGGCGGCCGCCGCGGTAACTTGTGTTGCCGCGCTGACAACCGAAGTCGGAGCATTAGCACCGGTACACGCCCAATTCGTAAAATGGTATCCCGTTTTTGGCGTCGCAGTGATCGTCCACGAATTGCTTCCATTGTCAACCGCAGCGACCGTTCCCTTGGTCGCTGTGGCCGCAACGTTTACATCGTAAACCGAATCGGCTGTAAAGGTCGCGGTACAGGTCGTATGTGCCGTCGCCGTCACTGTTGTTGCCGCGCTCAAGGGAGAAACTGGCGTTTGACCATCGGAACACGTCCAACTCGTGAAATGATATGACGTGAGTGCCGTCGCCGTAATTGACCACGAATTACTTCCATTGTCGACAGCCGTTACCGTTCCCCCGTAAGGCGACGTTGACGGAATCCTCGCCACAGTCACCGTGAAGGCTGAATCGGCCGTGAAAGTTGCTGTACAGGTCGTATTCGCAGACAACGCAATAGTTGTCGAGGCGGTTGTCGCGGACAAGGGTGTCTGAGAACCAGTACACGCCCAACGAGTGAAGTGATAACCAGAGTTCGCCGTCGCGGCAATTGTCCACTGGTCATCATTAGCATCAGTAGCCGCAACCGATCCCCCGGCCGCCGGAGTCCTCACCACATTCACCGTGTACTGGGAAGCGGCGGCGAAAGCTTGCACAGTGACTCCAGAAATCACAACGCTGAGACCTAGGAGTATTGCTCCTAGCGATATAGCAGATTTCTTGAGATTCATTTTTTCTCCTCGAAGCGCTGGGTTGAGGCGGAGTCATTTAACTCTGGTGTAAATGTTAACGGATTCGTTGTGAATCTGCAACATCGACACGAGGCAGTGAGCAAATTCATTTTAACTGCACGAGGAATGAAACTCCCTGTGTCGACGCGGCGATCAGTCGAGCATTTACGTGGCGAGCTGCCACTCAATTTGCTTGCGGATTCCTTCACCGAAGCTGGTGGCAGGAGCGAACTCAAATGCCGCGCGGACCTTCTCCGTCGCGCCAGACGTCGTCCGTTGGTCACCTTTGCGGGCAGGAGCGTGTTTGAGAAGCGCCGTTTTGCCGACCTCCCGTTCGATGGCAGCAATCGCGTCGTTCAGAGTGACCGATTCACTGCCCGAAATATTGAAAACCTCGTTTGTTGCGCGGGATTCCGCAATCGTTGAGATGATTCCCACGCAGTCGTCAACAAAGGTGTTGGTGCGCGACTGCAGCCCGTCACCGAATACAACAAATTCCTCACCGGCGCTGATGGCCTTGATGAGTTTGTGGTACGCCATGTCTGGCCGTTGACCCGGTCCAAAAACTGAGAAAAGGCGCAGAATCGTGTGCTGTAGGCCATGCGTTCGGTGGTAAGCACCGATGAGTTCCTCGGCCGCCAACTTGGTGACACCGTAAGGAGAGGTCGGCAGGCATTCGCTTTTCTCATCCCCGGTTGCGGTGGTGCCGTAAACAGAAGACGTCGAAAATTGGAGAAAATGAGTTTTTTCGCTTACGCGGTGTGAAATCAGATTCTCCACAAGTTTTATATTGCACGTCATATACGTGTCAAATTCAGACCAACTCGTCATGAGACCGGGCATTGCTGCCGCATTGACGATTACGTCATAGTCGTCAGGCAGAGCATCAAGATCGCCTCGAAGATCAACGACGACCTTTTCGATGTGTGCAACGTCACTGAGTTGTTCCCAGTTAACAAATTTTGGTTCATTGGAATACAGCCGGTCCAAAAACATGTCGGCGGCAACAATGTTGTGCCCGCGATTGGCGAGTTCACGCGCAACGCCGGACCCGATGAACCCGGCGGCCCCTGTGACCAAAATTTTCACTGTCAAACCTTCCTGCGGGGTAGCCCTCCACGCTCTTTCCGCATCTTCACTGTAGTCTCACGACGATCGTTTTCTAGAGAAGGACCGGTGACCACCGTGCTGATCACGCGCTGTGCCGGTTTTGCTTGACCCGCAATAACCTCAACGCTAGGTTAGGCACGTTAGGTTACGCACGTCAGCACACAACTCAAAGGAGAGTAATGAACGGTCAGCAGCAAGAAGCGGCTCTGTCCCAAGAGCTCAAACGTCGAATCGACGTCATTCAGTCAGACGAAGCGGGTGACGAGTCACATCGGGCACTAACCTCGACTGAATTATGGACGGCGTGGATTATCGTTTTCGTCACCCTAGCTATCGGATTGGTGGTTTCGCTCTAATGTCACAAACTCAAGAAGCAGTTCGTCAAGCAGGAACATTCGGATCGTTCCCCGTTCTCAAGAACGAGCGCGAGTGGGGATTCGCCGACTTCGCCTGGGTCAACATCGGCCTCGCCATCGCCACCTGGGCATTCTTGGTTGGTGGTGCAACCGCGCTGTTTGTCGGCTTTGGTCAAGGCATCGCCGCCATGATCATCGGTAACGTTGCCGGTGTCATCATCATGTTGCTCGCCACCACGGTGATCAGCAGCCGTTACGGAGTCGAGCAGTACACCATCCTTCGGAGCATTTTTGGTTTTGGTGGGGTCGCGTTGATTTTCTTCACCGTGATCACCTTCACCGAGGTCGGTTGGTCGGCTCTACTCGGAGCGATGTTTGGTCGCGCCACAGCACAGGTTTCGAACGTGGTTTTCGGGACTGCCATTGACCCCAACTCGATTCTGGTCACGGTGTTCGCACTGATCTGTATCGCCGCCGCGTGGGCGCTTGTCGCCAAGGGCCCGGTCTCGATTAAGGCGTTCAACCGAATCGTTGCTCCCGGGTTGGCGCTCGTGATTGTCGGACTGATCATCTACCTGTTCACACAAACGACATGGACCGACCTGATGGCCGCAGCCCCACTCGCGCCGTTTGACGACCCAGCTTTGAACTTCGCGATCGCTGTTGAGTTCAACCTCGGCGTGGCTTTCTCGTGGTGGCCCATCATGGGAAGCCTCGGGCGCCTCACGAAGTCCCCCCAGGCGTCGCTGTGGCCCGCGTTTATTGGTCTCGCAATCGTGACCATCATCGCGCAATTGGTGGGAATGGCGTCGGCACTTACTCTCGGCGACTGGGACCCCACGGTGTGGTTGATGACGGCAGGTGGAGCGGTGTTTGGAGTTATCGCACTGCTGTTTATCGCCTTCGCCAACATCACGTCTCTCGCGTCCATCGTGTATTCCAACACTCTGGCCTTGCGTCAGGCGAGTGGAAAACTCTTCGCCACCACCCGATGGGAAGTTCTCGCGGCAATCTTCTTGGTTCCCGCAGCAATCGTGAGTTTCTTCCCAGGATTGCTGTACGACCAGTTCCTGCTGTTCGTCACCTTCTCGGGTGCGTTCCTCTCGGCTGTGTGTGGAACGGTCATCGCGGATTACTTCGTGTTGCGCAAGCAGCGGATTAACCTCGGCGCGCTGTATGCGCCGGGTAGTAAGTCGCGTTATCACTTCCACGGCGGTTTCAACCTCGCGGCGATGATCTCATCACTTGCTGGAGTCGGAACGTACCTCTGGTTGTACAACCCGATGACGTTGGAAACCGATGCGCTGTTCAACTGGACGACCGCGTCTGTTCCGGCGGTGGCGGTTTCCTTTGTGCTGCACTTGTTGCTCACGCCACTGCTCAACTCGGCCAAATCCGGGCGCGGCGGCTATGAATTGCCGACCGAGCTCGAATCCGCAAAGAAATAACAACCCCTTAGATAGGAACTCCCGATGCCCCGTTCGATGAAAGCGGCTGTCCACACCGGCGAATCAGACCGACTCGACATTGTTAGCGTCGAGCTCGACGATCCGAAAACCGGCGAGGTGCTGATTCGAATGGGTGCATCGGGCGTTTGCGGTTCTGACCGCCACGTTGTTGATAGCGAATGGCCGATGCCGACTCCCACTGTTTTGGGCCACGAAGGAGCAGGAGTCGTGGAATCAGTGGGTGCCGGCGTCACCACCGTTAGCCCAGGAGATCACGTGATCCTCTCGTGGTTCGCACCGTGCCAAAAGTGCCGATCGTGCGCCGAGGGTAAGTCGTGGGCGTGCACGCGCACGCGCTCGGTTGAATGCGTAATGCCTGACGGCACCACGCGCCACACCATTGAGGGTAAACAGGTTTTCCCGTATCTAGGCCTCGGAACAATGGCGGAGTACACCGTTGCACCCGAATCGGCTGTTGTCGTGATTCCCAGTGAGGTCCCGTTTGACGTCGCCAGTCTGATTGGCTGCTCCGTCACAACGGGCGTGGGTGCGGTGCTCAACAATGCCAGGGTGACCGCGGGGTCGTCGGCCGTTGTGATCGGCTGCGGGGGCGTGGGGCTCTCGGTCATCATGGGCCTCGCTCTTGCCGGCGCGCACCCCATCATCGCGGTGGACATCAGCACCGAAAAATTAGACGCCGCGGTTCGGTTCGGCGCGACGCACACTGTCGTTGCGGGCGACACCATGGTCGCGGGAATCAAGGAAATCGTCGCCGAGGGCGTCGACTATTCTTTCGAGGCAATCGGTCGCGTGGGAAGCATCGAGCAGCTTCCCCTCATCACGCGAGCGGGCGGGACCGCGGTCATTGTCGGATTGCCACCCGTTGGTCATCGCGCGACCATTGATCCCCTGAGCTTCGCCGAACTTGGACTCACTCTCATCGGCTCAAATTACGGGGGTTCTGTTCCACTCGTTGACTTCCCGCGAATCGCGGAACTTTACCTCGCGGGCAAGTTGCCGCTCGACGACCTGATTTCGGATCGTGTGGGGCTCGATGACGTCAATGAAGCGCTCGACGCGATGCGACGGGGTGAACGCACTCGTTCCGTGATTGTTTTTTAGCGTGAACCCATCTGACGAAAATCCCAGCAACTCCCGCGTCCGAGTGGCCGCGTTGCAGTTCGAGCCCGTACACGGCGATGTCGACGCGAATCTGAACCTGGCGCGCGACCTCCTTCTGGCCGGTGACGGTCCGCGGCCCGCGATTGTCGTGTTCCCCGAAATGGCAATGACGGGCTATATCTGGTCGAGTGCCGCCGAAATACTGCCGCACGCCGTGAAATGCAGCGACCCCGTGACGCACGCGGAGTGGATCGCCCTCGCGAAGGACAGTGGGTCGTGGCTCGTCATCGGGCATCCCGCCGTCGACTCGGTCACGGGACGACTCACCAACCGCTGTACGCTCGTGTCGCCGACCGAAGTCGTCGGACATTACGACAAGACCTGCCTCTTTGTGGAGGACCTTTCGTGGGCGGCTGCGGGAGAAATGATTCCGCCGCTGTGGGACACCCCGATAGGACGAGTCTCCCCATTGATCTGCGCCGATTTGGATTATCCCGAGCCGATTGAGTCAGCGGTAGCGCGGGGTGCTCAGGCGATTCTCTTTCCCACCGCCTGGGTCGCGGAGCCTGCGCCAAGTGCGTCGTGGACACTCCGCGCGGCAGAATACGGGATACCGATAATCGCGGCAGACCTGATTGGTACCGACCGGGGAGTCGTGTTCAGCGGCGGTAGTTGCGTCATCGACCGCGACGCGGTTGTGCTCGCCTCCAACGATTATGGCGTCGGCCTTGTGTCGGCTGAGCTTGAGTTGGGCATAACCCCTACACCAGCGAAAGCCAGTGTGCGGAAGCCCGACCTTCGCATCCACCGTCTCACCGGCTCCGATTCAGACGTCGAGCCGAACGCTGTCACCATCAGCGTGTGGTCGGGCGACCCGACGACAATCGAACCGCCGCCGAATTCCCCGGACGACGCCCCTCACTTACTTGTGCTGCCGACTACGGTCGAAACCCGCGACACCTGGATCGACGACACGCGAGCCTATGCCTCGATACACAACTCACTAGTGGTCCAGGGGCGGTGCGACAGCGACAGCGGTGCGACGGAAATTCTCATCGTCACTCCCCATTCCGAATTCTTTTGTTTCCCCGCGTCGGAAACCAGCCCGACCGTCACACTCCTCACCTACGCGGGAGTTCACATCGGGGTGATGCCCAATTCAGAGTTTGCGTCCAATACCGTTTCGCGGGCACTGTCGATTCTCGGCGCTTCGGTCATTCTGGGGCAGGGTGCCCACACGCTCCGTCCGCCGCGCGGATTCGACGGAACTCGCGCACCCTTTCTCGCAGGTTTGGGTCAAGCAGACCCCACTTTTGGGCATCCAATTCGTTTCCGCGCCGGCGACGCAAATGTCTGGCTGGGATTCTGCTCAGAAACAGAATCCGTCCCGTCTGGTGTCTTCAGCCCTGATCACGTGTCCTGGCCTCGGCGCGAAAGCCTCAGCAAGCCTGGGCGCTGGGTTTCACAAACGTGTGCTCTCGACAGTTCAGACCCATGGGGACATCACGCCATCACGAAACCACTTATCGCGTCGCGCAACACTGCTATCTACGAGGATTCATTCGAGACGAAGATCACCTCGGCGAAGTGGCAAAAGGGTGAAAAAGCGCCTTCTAAGCCTTAGGGTCACCGCGCTGGTCGAGTTCGGACCAACGGGATCAACTCAGCTGCCCTTGCCGGTGAGCATGCTCGTTCATCCGCAGAACTTTGCAGGATGTGGGGTGACGGTGGGGCGTCGGCCAATCAATTTGAGAAATAGGCCGCGTAAGCGTCATTGACAATCGCGGTGAGATCCGAGTCGGGTTCGCCGTAGGTGAGCGTCGTCTCCGAACCGTCATCGAGGTTAGCAACTCGAGTGAACAGACCGTTGGTGACGGTGTAATCGAGGCGTCGAATCGAACCGTCCTCGATCTGTCGGATGGTGGAGTAGGTGCCGTCCGCCGAGTTATAAGTGACTTCGAGTGCCAGACCGGTCTCGAACGGATAGATCGCATCCCCCATCGAATCGTACTGGACGTCATCGAGGGTGACGAGGTACCCCTGAATCTCGCAGGCATAGAACTCAAAATAGTTCAAGGCGATATCGGCGTCCCCTTGGGGTGACACGATGGCGAGTGAGTTTTCACCCGCCTGCTCGAACGTGAGTCGAATCTTGAGTTGCCCGGAATTCGGCCCAACCACGTCCTCCTCAACGAGACCCGTGTAGGCCTCGCGGCAGCTTTGCCGCGAGGCCTCACCAAACGAATCCCAGGATTCCTCCGGCGTCATGGACACGACGCTGGCGGTTGGTGTGGGGGTAGGGGCTGCTGACGGTGGCGGGGCGACCGGCGGGGCGACCGGCGGGGCAGCCGTCGCGCACGAGGACAAACCGACCGCGAGCGCCATCGACACAATTATCGCCGAAACCTTTCTCATGGGCCTCATCACTATCCAATCGTGCCATCTAAGTGCAGAAAAGTACCCTCACACAATAACAGGCATCGCTCTGGGAAGGAAAGGAATTTGTGTGCGCCTGGAGGGATTCGAACCCCCAACCGTCTGATCCGTAGTCAGATACTCTATCCGTTGAGCTACAGGCGCACGTTGCCTCGCGACAACTTGACGAGTCTATCAGGTGGGATTAGCGCGCCAAAACCTTGGTTCCCGCAGGTTGAGAGGAGTTCTCGGTCACCTAGAATAGGTGAATGGCGACGAATCGCGGTGGCGAACCCCAACTGCGGGTCGTTGTCCACATCGGGCCTGTCAAAACGGGATCGACGGCCTTCACTGAACAAATGACCACCTCACAAGAGCGTGGGGAACTTGGCAAAACCACTGTTTACGCCCTGCCCCGTCAAATCAGCCTCCACAACGAGTCACAAGTGATCAAGCCCGAACACATCCGGCATTTCGCGCCGAAATTGGAATGGAACCGTCAGTCAGGGGCGGACCGTGCGGAAACAACAGATTCACATAAGATTTTTGGTGATCGAGCACGAACCTATCTGGATGGGCTCGCCAAAGATCTTCGCGCCGGCACAAAGTCCGATACAACAGTTTTTTTTGTCGAGGAAACGTTGTCGCGACGACCGAACCCCGGCAGTCTCTCGTCGGAACTCTTGACCCGGTTTGATGCCGTTGATTATGTTTTTGTTGCCCGCGCACAACAATTCATTGTTCCGTCGGCTATTGCCCAAAGATTGAAAGGGGCTGCCCACCCCAGCATGTGGGATGAACGAGTGTCGACCTTTCTTTCCAACGATAATCTTGCAAACCAGTTCGATTACGCAAGCATTCTTGATCGGTGGGCATCGAGCGACCCGCGGGTGCGAGTAATCGTCGTCCCGTTTCTAGAGTCCGATCGCGGCACGCAAAACCTATTTCATCGAATCCTGACAGCGGTGGATGTTCGGGCAAACCTCGGTGAACAGGTCAAAAACCAGGTCAACCTCACTTTGTCTCGTTTTGAAATTGCGGCAATCGGGCTATTTAAGAAAGCAACCTTTCGCTACTCACGTCAAGGGCTGCCACGAGGCAGCCTGCGACTCAGCGCATATGAATTTGCCCGGCTCGTGTTCGCGCTAATCGCTCGGATCATCCGAAGCCCGCGGTGGACAGTAACAACAGATGAGCGAATGGACATCATCGATTTTTATCAAAAGTCGAATATACGTTTCCGAGAGAAATTAGGTGCACAGGCTCAATCTGCCGAATGGATTGAGTGGTTTCTAAACGCGGGAACCAACGACAGTTGACACCTTCACCGTTTTGTCGGTGGTCGGGGTGTTTGTTTCGTCAGGAAAGCTTGTTCCAAATTGCGAGCAGACGATTGAGCATTCCCGCGAAATCGCGGTTTGACTGGTTGCCGATGGGTGCGATGCCATGGAGGCGTTGCGTGGCCACCGTTTGAGATTCCGCGTACTTGAGGATTCCCTCACGCCCGTGGCGACGACCCATCCCTGATGTTTTCATTCCACCCATCGGCGCACTGTGGGAAGCCCAACTCGCCGAGAACCCTTCGTTCACGGTGATTGTTCCCGAACGGATTTGCCCCACAACGTCGGCCGGACGACGGGTCCACACACTCGCATTCAGCCCGTAATCGGAATCGTTGGCCCGACGAATCGCCTCGGCGACGTCGGCAACTCGATACACAGACACGACGGGGCCGAACGTTTCGCCCGCACCAAGTTCCATGTCGTCGGTCACATCGGTGAGGATGGTCGGTTCAAAAAAAGTGGGAGCGATGTCGGGTCGTGCAGAGCCCCCGAAGACGACCGTGGCGCCGCGTTTCACCGCATCGGCGACGTGGGTTGTGACTCGGTTGAATTGCGCGGCGGAGATTAGCGGACCCATGTCAATGTCCCAGTCGAAGCCCACCCCGAGTTTCATCTCTCGAACGTGTCGGGTGAACTCGGCGAGAAAACGATCATGCAGCTCATCGACAACATAGATGCGTTCGATACTGACGCACAATTGCCCGGAGTTTGAAAAACACGAGCGGACGGCGGCTCGCGCTGCCGCGGCGACGTCGGCGTCCCCGAGCACAATCATGGGGTTTTTTCCACCAAGCTCACCGGAAAATCCGATAAGCCGAGTCGCGCACTTTTCTGCGACCGAACGGCCCGTTGCGGTCGAACCCGTGAACATAATGTAGTCGGCTGTCGCGACGAGGTCGTCTCCGTGCACGCGTCCGCCTCCGTGAACGACGGTCAGAACGTCCGGCGGCAGGCCGGCTTCACGCAGCAATCGTTCGACGATGTCCGCGGTCACGGGGGTGGAGGCATCGGGCAACAGCACAACGGCATTTCCCGCAATGAGGGCAGGAATCACGTCAGAAGCAGGAAGCGTGAACGGGTAATTCCAGGGCGTGATGACGCCGACAACCCCGATGGGGCGTTGGTGTTCGATTGCACGGGTCAAAAACGGGATTGCGCCGCGGCGGCGGGCCGACCGCAAATGCCCTGGGC
>JAEMRP010000138.1 GCA_016463265.1 Microbacteriaceae bacterium
ACGAGCCGTCGGAGTCGTCAATGACGTGACGGGGCGGGGGCGCCATACCTCGTCGTCAACGGCATCCTTTCGGTTCCCCGGCGGAGGGTGGCTAATCGACACCCCCGGAGTCCGTTCGTTCGGGTTGGGGCACGTGCGCCCCGAATCTGTCCTTGCGGCGTTTACCGATTTGGCCGCAATCGCCGAGGACTGCCCCCGTGGATGCAACCACCGCGACGACGACTGCGCCATGGTCGAGGCCATTGCCGCCGACGCCCTCGGTCCAGAAGGAGCGGCACGACTCGATTCGGTCCAACGCTTGATTTTGTCGCTGGATTCCGTGGCGTAACCTGACAGCGTGACCATCACCCTTCAGGACGACCTCGCTCTTGCCCGCTCTCTCGCTGCCATTGCCGACCTCGTGTCAATGCGCCGATACGAATCCCAGGATTTCACGGTCACCACGAAACCCGATCGCACTCCCGTCACCGAAGCGGACCGCGAGGTTGAACACGCAATTCGAGAAGGACTTGCTGCAGCCCGACCGGACGATGCGATCCTGGGGGAAGAGTTCGGTGCCACCGGTCACCAGGAGGGCGAGGGCCGCCCCCATCGCCAGTGGATTATCGACCCGATCGACGGCACCGCTAATTTCCTCCGCCGCGTACCGATTTGGGGAACACTGATCGCTCTCGCCGTCGATGGCGTTCCCGTCGTTGGTGTCGTATCCGCGCCTGCTCTGGGCCAGCGCTGGTGGGGCGCGACAGGCCAGGGTGCCTATACGCAGCGCGCCGGAAAACACGAAGAGCGCATGTCGGTGAGCTCGGTTGGGTCTCTAGACGACGCGGTCGTCTCGTACAACTCTCTTCCCGGGTGGATTGAGGCGGGTCGCGGTGACCAAGCGATTGCACTCGCAACATCGGCGTGGAGGGCGCGAGCCATCGGTGACATGTGGGCATACATGCTCGTCGCCGAAGGCGCCATCGATGTCGCGACCGAATGCGGACTTCAGCCCTACGACATGGCCGCCCTCATCCCGATTCTCGAAGAGGCCGGTGGTCGGTTCACCGATATTGACGGTCGCGAAGGGCCGTGGCACGGCACCGCGTGCGCAACAAACGGGCATCTGCACGACGCCGTTCTGTCGACCCTTCGATAGTCTTAGACCGTGCGCACAGTCACTCTCGCGACCCTTCGCCTTGCCTCGGTGGTGATTATTGGTTCGCTTTCGCTCGCGGGATGCACGATGGTTTCCGCACTCATCGGCACTTACGATGTAGCGCCGGAGCCCGTGGCAACCCCCACGACCACACCAACCTTCGCCCCGACCGGGCTCGTTGAATTGACGATTGGCGATTGTCTCGACCAGACAAAACTCGAAGACGGAATCAACTCGACCGAGCCACTTGTCGAGTGCGATTCCGCCCATGACCTTGAGGTGTTCGCGTCACTAGTTGTCGACGGTAGCGCGTACCCCTCGGTCGAGGATCTCGTGAGCCTGGGCACCAAGAAATGTGCACTCGAGTTCACGGAGTTTGTCGGGCTTGACTTCGGTATTTCGGCATTGGATTTCCAGTACTACTACCCAACCGAATCGTCCTGGGCCAACGGAGACCGCGGCATTGATTGCGTCATTTTTGACCCAACCCAGAAAACCACCGGAACTCTCGCCAAGGCCAAACGCTAGTAAACGCGATGCGCGCCGCGCGACGGAGTCACCACGAACAACTCGGGTTCGCCGAAATGTTCATCGGTAAAGGCCTGGTGGACCTTGCGCTCAACGAACGCCAGCAATTCGGTTGGCACGAGGGCGATGACAACCCCGCCGAGACCCCCGCCCGTCATCCGAGCCCCCAGAGCACCGGCCCGCCGTGCCGAGTGGATCGCACGGGCACTGTGCGCGTTGTGCACATCGAAGTCGTCCCTCATCGACAGGTACGAGGCACTGAGAAAGTCGCCGATGGCGCGCGGACCATCGGACCATAACAATTCGGAAACCGCCGCCACTCGAGCGTTCTCGGTGACCACGTGGCGGACCCGCCGGTACGTTTCCTCGTCCTGAGTTTCGCGCACACGGGTCAGGTCATTGACGGCGAGGTCCCTCAGCGTCTCGACTCCGAGCGACCCGGCCGCTCGTTGACACGACGCGCGTCTATCCTGATTGACATCCCCGCCGGGCGAACGATGTCCGTCCGAAACGATAACAAGGAGTGCGAGTCGAGCATCGTCAAGGGCAAAAGGAACAGCCGTGGCTTCGGCCAATTGGCAATCAACGAGCACCGCCGAGTCCGTTTCCCCGAACATCGCCGTCGCCGTGTCGACCATCGTCGTCGGCGTGCCCACCATGTCGTGTTCCGCCCGTTGGCACGCGTGAACCAATTCCATTCGCCCGAGGTCGATTTCCCACAGGTCATTCACCGCAACCGCGACGGCACACGCGATCGCCGACGAGGCCCCAAAATCCTGTCCGGCGGGGATATCCGAATCGATTACGATGTCCAATCCCGTTGCTCCGCCGCGCGAACCGCCGAGTGCCCACAACACTCCCAGCGGCACGGCCGCCCAGCCGCTCACGGACCCCGGCACACACCGGGCCAATTCGACCGTGGTCGTGTCATCGAAGGGCGAGACGACGCGCACCCGACCGTCATCCCGAATTCCCACGGCGACGACCACGCTGAGGTCGATTGCGATGGGTAACGACAATCCCGCGTTGTAGTCGGTGTGATCCCCAATGACGGTGATTCGACCGGGTGCGGACCACACACCAAGGGGGTCAGCCCCGACAACCTCGGTGAACCGAGCAGTCACCCGATCGACCAGTGTCATGCTCGGAAAACTACCAGCGTGGGCGCAGGTCCGCCACCATTGGGCACACGAACGGGTCGGCGTTATTGCTCAGGCCGACCTTGTTCAAATAGACGATGATCGCCTTGTACGAGGACATGAGGTTCATCTCGACCAGCGTGATGTTCTTGTCCGCGCAGTACGCGACGACGATGTCGTGCGCACGCTTGAGGTACGGGCGCGCCATCGACGGGAAGAGGTGGTGTTCGACCTGATAGTTGAGTCCGCCCATGAGGTTGTCCTTGAGCCAGCTTCCGCGAATGTT
>JAEMRP010000139.1 GCA_016463265.1 Microbacteriaceae bacterium
TGTCGGGGCACATCAACACGTCGTCGGCGTCAGCGGCTCTCACATCCTGTATTTGGCCGGGCGTCAGCGTGACTCCGCTCGCCGAGGTAATTCCCGCACGCAAGTGGGACGCGCCGACGCCATAGCGTTCTCGTTGACGCTCGTACAGTTCAACTAGTTCGGCCGGCAGAGAGGCAACGATCTCGGCACGGGCGCTGACGATATCGGCGCGGCGCCGGTTCGACGCCTCAATGTCAGAACGCAGTGCATCGTGAGCGGCGGCCCTCGCGTCGTGGAACGAGTCACGCGAAATCTTGATGGCGTTCCATGTACCGGCGACTTCATCCCGTTCTGTCAGCGCTTCCACTTCTTGTTCCTCGAGCATCTCGATCCGACGTTCCAACGACGCAATCTCGTGTTCGAGTGCCGTCAATTCCTTCGAGTCGGTTGACCCCTTCTCGCGCTCACGATCCTGCGTGATTCGAGTCTTCGCGAAATGAATGTCGGATTCGAGGTGTTCGCATCGGCGTTCGATGTCGTCGTGCCGATCCGCCCACTCTTCCGCCTCGCGGACAAGGCGCTGGTAATCTGCATCGGTGTCTAGCGCGATCGACGTAGCGTGTGCATCGGAAACTGTCCGACTGATGACAATGTCTTCGGTATCTAACGCAAGGACCTCCAACAGTCTGGTTTGGGCCTCTGCGGATGCGCGCATGATTGTCACTGTGTCACCGCAAATGACCAGGGGTCCGTGTTGATGTCAGAGACCGCTACCGCAATGTCCGGGTGGGCCAATCTGAATTCAGACGCAGCGGTCTCGAGCCACATCCATTCAGCAGCCCAGTGAGAAATGTCAATAAGCGCAGTGTCATTGCCGAGTCTCGCTTGCTCGCGAAATTCAGAGGCAGGATGATGGCGCAGATCGCTCGTCACGTAGACATCCGTCGCCGCGACATTCTCGTGTGCGAGGAGTGCGTCGCCAGCGCCGGCGCACAACGACACCGAACGGATCTGGCGCGCAAACTCTCCCGACACTCGAACACCCCCCGCAGTCGCGGGAAGTTTCGAAGCGATGTTGCGCGCAAATTCACCCAGGGTTTGGTCCACAACATACCCGATGACACCCAGTCCACCGCCGAGATCATTCGGGGCAATCGGTCGCTCGACGACGATACCCAGCGCCAGCGCCAACGACGCGCTCGTGCCCGTGGGAACTCGGTCTCCGTTGGTGTGCACACCGATTGCCGCACATCCCCCACGGATAAGCCGTGCGATCAGTTCACCCTTGTAGCGGTCTTCGGCAACGCTGGACAATCCCCGGAGCAGCAGCGGGTGATGCGCGATGAGCGCGTCAAACCCGCCGTCGACGGCTTCGGAAACGGTGGCGTCGGTGATATCCACCGCGAACAACAGGGATGACACAGGGTGGTTCGAAGCGCCCGAGATAACGCCGGAATTGTCCCATTCCTCTTGACCAGCAAAGGGCCACAACTCATCAATCGTTGCGGTGACGTCCCGCAGTAGCGTCGTCACGACAGGCCTACGCAGTGCGATTCGGGCGGACTGCGCCGAGCGCTGAGACGATTAGTGACAGCACGAATGAGGACACGAGCACGGCCGTTGGGACGACGATTGAGACGGTACCCGATAGTCCCAGTGTGGAGGCGAACGGCGCAATAAAACTGTCGTAGGTATATGCAAGGCCTGGAACTGACCACGACGTCAAGCCAAGTCCGACCACCATAACAAGAGTTGAAAGAACAGTGTTGATGACGCGTGCGACCCCGCCGAGTTCACGACGCGATGCGATCGAGGCACCGGCCATGAGACCAACAATCACCATGAGCGGGATCGACATGAACGGAATTCCAGGGAGAACTCTCGTGATGTCGCCAGCAATTCCCGTCAGGTCTAGTCCGAGAAGGACAAGCGGCACGGCGATGACGACCAAGCGAATCAACACGCCGCTAGCCGCGCGGTCATCGCGAACGGTCACCATCATCAGTGACCGCCCGATGAGCGCAGCGAGCAGAATCAGCGGAACCGCGAAGGCAATCATTCCTGAAATGAAGGCCAACTCAGCACTGGCTGCGACCACGTGAAGCGCCGGGTTGGACCCAATAAATACGGTGCCCAACGCGTCGGGGCTCATCCCGGCGATGAGAACCCAAGCAGCGAACCCGATCCCGGCAGCAAGACCTATGTACAACCAGACACCGACGATAGCGGTTTCGTCGCGGCGGACAACAGTGGCCGCTCCCGACTCGACACCTGCGAACAGGATGACACTAACCGGAATGATTCCCGTGGCAAGAACAATGTTTTCGGGGGTAAACATCTCGCCGGTATTAATGGTGGCGATGACCGACAGCCCCGTGAGGATGACGACGGCTGGCCCGACGAGCGTGAATCCTGCCAAGGACAAAATCACAGCACGATAAGCCCGACGCGACAGTGACGCGATGAGGAAGCCCACAAACACGAGTAGTGCAACGACAATCACCGACGCGTGCGCGTTCGGGGCGAATTGAACGAGTGTGGAGGTCACGCCAGGGATCGAACTGAGTTGAAGACCGACCCCCTGTAGCGTGGCGATAAGGACGGCCAGCAGACCGACGAGTGCTACGAGGGACCCGAATGTCCAGAGAAGTGTTCCACCGACCATGCCAGCGACGCGTTGAATAGCGGCCCTCGTCGATAGCGCATGGC
The DNA here is from genome assembly GCA_016463265.1 of Microbacteriaceae bacterium. Taxonomy (GTDB): domain Bacteria; phylum Actinomycetota; class Actinomycetes; order Actinomycetales; family Microbacteriaceae; genus MWH-TA3. The sequence goes on from JAEMRP010000139.1 coordinate 2,689, forward strand.
GGATCGACGTGGACCGTGCGAGCAGAACCAACGGAAGGGACGCGAGAAGAGCAACAATCGCGGCGAATGCCCCGGATGAGCTCAGCATTGATTCGATATCAACAGGGACGGGCGCGCCGAAGCCAGTGAATACGGCCGACGTCACAGGGATCAGGATGGCCACCATTGTCGCCACGAGAATCACGACATTCCAGCCGCGGTAACGTCCATTCACGGATGTTTCGTGCGGAAGTCCGCGGTCCGGCACGGCGGGTGGGGCCGCTTCCAGAAGTGTGGCGAGGTTCGACGTCGATTCTGTGGGCTGAGGCTCCGTTGCAACCGGCGCTTCGTCCACGGCAGGTCGTGCCGCTTCCAGAAGTGTGGCGAGGTTCGACGTCGATTCTGTGGGCTGAGGCTCCG
>JAEMRP010000140.1:0-2333 GCA_016463265.1 Microbacteriaceae bacterium
TCGAAGGAATCGACATGCCCGCAGTAGTCATCATTGGAGCCCAGTGGGGTGACGAGGGTAAGGGTAAAGCAACCGACCTCATCGCGGGACGTATCGATCACGTCGTCAAATTTAACGGCGGAAACAACGCCGGTCACACGGTTGTCATCGGGGACGAAAAGTATGCGCTGCACCTCTTGCCCTCCGGAATCCTCACCGAGGGCGTCGTACCCGTCATCGCAAACGGCGTCGTCATCGACCTCGAGGTCTTGTTCGAAGAGCTCGACGCCTTGATCAGTCGCGGCATCGACGTATCACGGCTTCGCGTGTCGGCCAACGCTCACGTCATCACCTCCTACCACCGCACGCTCGACAAGGTCACGGAACGATTCCTCGGAAAGCGCCAGATTGGGACCACGGGTCGCGGAATCGGACCCACCTACGCCGACAAAATAAACCGCGTGGGGATCCGCATCCAAGATATTTTCGACGAAGGAATTCTGCGCCAGAAGGTCGACGGCGCCCTGGACATGAAGAACCACCTCCTCGTCAAGATTTACAACCGCCGAGCGATAACCGCCGACGAAATCGTCGACGAACTGCTGTCGTACGCCGACCGCCTTCGCCCCTTGGTGTGCGACACGTCGCTGTTGCTTCACGAGGCGCTCGCCGATGGGAAGACGGTCTTGTTCGAAGGTGGCCAGGCAACGATGCTTGATGTCGACCACGGTACGTACCCGTTTGTCACCTCGTCCAACTCAACAGCCGGCGGCGCGTCAACAGGGGCGGGAATCGGACCGAACCAGATATCCCGCGTGATCGGAATCGTCAAGGCGTACACGACTCGCGTTGGGTCTGGTCCCTTCCCGACAGAACTCGACAACGAGGAAGGCGAGCGACTTCGACAGGCCGGCGCTGAGTTCGGCACAACCACCGGCCGCCCGCGTCGATGCGGATGGTACGACGCCCCGATTGCACGTTATTCGGCGCGCATTAACGGAATTACCGACTTTGTCCTCACCAAGCTCGATGTGCTCACGGGGCTCACCGAAATCCCGGTCTGCGTCGCCTATGAGGTCGACGGGGTTCGTTTCGATGAAATGCCGATTAACCAATCTGATTTCCACCACGCGACACCCGTATATGAATCGTTCCCCGGCTGGACCGAAGACATCTCGACCGCACGTTCCTTCGCGGACCTCCCCGCGAACGCACAGAACTACATTCACGCCATCGAAAAAATATCCGGTGCCCGGTTCTCGGCGATTGGCGTCGGACCTGCCCGGGACGAAATCATCGCAATTCACGACCTTCTCGACTAGAACGTCCAAGTTTTGTCCAAGATTTGGCTAAAGCCCGTACGGACAGAGATCGTCGGATTTACACTGGGGCTATGGAACATGAAAGAAAGCGCATGACACAACGCCTCATTGTCACCACTGTGGCGTCCGCCGCGTTGTTGCTGACGACGCTGGCAGGCTGTGCCCCGACTGTTCCCAGCGAGTCCATGAGCGTACTCACTGGAAACGAAATTCTCACTGCCGACCTAGGGACCGACTTAACGGCACGTGGTGTGGTTCTCGCTGCGGTCCTCCTTGTCGCGGGTGATGTCGAAAAGGCTCTGGCCAAGGGTGTCGTCACAGCACCCGAGGTGCAGGCTGCACGTGCGGCAATCGCCGAGGGAACACTCGATATGTGGCGTCAGCGAGCCGACGCGGACGAGGCCACCCCGTGATCCGCAAATCTGCTTTTGTGACCGCCGCGGTCATCGGTGCGGTCGTGTTCACCAGCACTACGCCGGCCCAGGCCGCGGATCAGAGCGCAATCAAACGAGCAATTGTGGTCACCGTGCTGAATAACCTTGGCGTCCAACCGACCGACCAGCTTGTCAACGACATAGTCGGAGGTATCCCGATGGAATTTTTCGATTCGACGCTGGTTCGCGAGGTTGGAACTGCTCTCGATAATTCGGAGGATCCGACACTCATCATTAGCCAGACGGTTGACAGCGACGGTGACGGCATCCCCAATGCTGACGCAACGGTTGATTCCGATGAAGAGTCCGATGACGACGCTGATGAGGTTGATGACGACTCGTCGGGTTCCTCGGGTTCGTCGGGCTCTGATGACGACTCGTCGGGTTCCTCGGGTTCGTCGGGCTCCGATGGCGACTCCAATGATGACGACTCTGACGACTCTGACGACTCTGACGACTCTGATGAAGACGAAGAAGACGGCGACGACGACGACAACTAGATATCACTAGGGGTGGGGTGACACGCGTCCAACGGCACTCGATGCGGTTGGACGCGATGCTTTGTAGGCTGAACCCATGGATGAGGAAACGGCTGCCG
>JAEMRP010000140.1:2343-3049 GCA_016463265.1 Microbacteriaceae bacterium
GATGATGACGCTGATGACGACGCTGATGACGACGCTGATGACGACGCTGATGACGACTCGTCGGGTTCGTCGGGCTCTGATGATGACTCTGACGACGACTCTGATGATGACTCCGACGAAGAAGAAGACGACGACTCCGGAGACGACGAAGACAACTGAGACTCCCCAGGGGTGGGGTGACACGCGTCCGGCGGCACACGGTGCAGTCGGACGCGATGCTTTGTAGGCTGAACCCATGGATGAGGAAACGGCCGCCGAGCTTCGCGACTTGCGACAGAGTATTGACAATGTCGATGCGGCACTGATTCACATGCTTGCCGAGCGGTTTCGATTCACGCAGAAGGTTGGCCAATTGAAGGCTCGTGCCGGACTGCCACTGTCGGACAAGACGCGTGAAGCGACGCAAATCGATCGGCTTACCGCTCTGGCTCACGACGCGAACCTGGACCCAGTCTTCGCCGAGAAGTTCCTCAACTTTATTGTCGCCGAGGTCATTCGTCATCACGAAAAAATCGCCAACGACTCACAGGGGTAACGCGCGCTGGATTCGTTCGCTGTTTCCTCGGTGTTCACGCGAATTCCACGTCGTTTCCGCACACTATACGAATGGTTGTTACGCGCCCGAAATTCGTCCCGCTACACGGGTGGGCCATCTCACTTGAACCGATGACATCGGAACATTTTGCTGATCTTTTCGCCGCAATCG
>JAEMRP010000141.1 GCA_016463265.1 Microbacteriaceae bacterium
TGTCCGTGACCAGGTACGTGACGGTCGTGAGGTCGTCTAGCGCGATAAAGGCATGCCCCAATCCTGGTTCGATGAGAACCGCGTCGTGATTTTTGCTGTCCAGCGTCACGCCTTCCCATTGGCCAAATGTTGGCGAGCCCTCGCGAATGTCCACGACGAAGTCGATTATCGAACCTGTGAGGGGCATCACGTATTTCGCTTGCCCTGGCGGTACATCCGCATAATGAATACCTCGAACGACTCCGCGCGACGATCGCGAAATGTTCGCTTGAATCGGGTTTAGCCGAAAGCCCGTCGCGGTCTCGAGGTGGTCTGCTCGGAACCATTCAGAAAACGAACCGCGCGCGTCGCCAAAAATTTGCGGGGCAATACGCCACGCACCTGCGATGCGTAATGGTTGAATGTCCACGTGACCATAGTAACGACAGCGGTTTGAGCGATGACGTCGACCGCCGTGATCCTCGACCAAGTGGTCGCACCTGTCCCTGGCGGAATCGGGCGATACGCGCTCAATCTGGTTCGTGCCCTCACGGCGCGGGTTGATGGCAGCCGGTCACTTGTCGGATTTGTCCCGCGGGTTTCACGTGACACAGTTCGCCAACTCGAGGGATTCATTCCATTGCTCAATGGCATCGAGGTCTCACCGTTTCCGCGAGCGGTTCTCGCGCGCGCGTGGGAGCGCGGCGTGGCCGTCCCGAAGCACGAGGTCACCTATTCGCCGAGCCTTTTTGCGCCGCTCGTCGAACACGGTCAGCACATCGTGACGATTCACGATGCTGTGCCGTGGACTCACCCCGAAACGTTGACGGGCCGGGGTGCGCGGTGGCACCGCGCAATGGGTGAACGCGCTTGCCGCTTCGCTGACATCGTTGTCGTCCCAACGGACGCGGTCGCCTCGCGGCTTTCGAATTTCTTGTCGCTCGGGAATCGCATCCGTGTTATCGGTGGTGCGCCAACATCTGACCTGGTGGTGCCCGTCGATTCCGATAACCGCAGGTCTGCCCTGGGCCTTCCGGACGTGTACATCACGTTTGTGGGGACCCTAGAACCGCGCAAAGGACTCGAGCAACTCCTCATCGCGCTCGCAACCATCAAGGGTCTTCCGCTCGTGGTCATCGGACCTCGGGGTTGGGGTGGTGTGAGTGTCAGTGACCTCGTCACCCGCACGGGAATTTCGCCGCACCGCGTCCATGCGCTCGGTCGACTCGACGATGCCGATCTCGCCGCCGTCCTTTCCGCTTCTCGCGGACTAGTCGTGCCCTCGATCGAGGAAGGCTTCGGGCTCCCCGTGCTCGAGGCGATGTCGTTGGGCGTACCGGTGATCCATTCAACCGCCGAAGCGCTTCGTGAGGTTGCTGGTCAATCCGCTATATCCGTTGACGTGCATGGTAAAGACGGGACCATCAAGCTCGCTGAGGCCCTGACAGGGTTGGATGACGAAACACTTCGACGCGACCTTGCCTCGCGCGGAAAAGCCCGTGCCGCCCAGTTCTCGTGGGATGTGAGCGCGGCTCGGCTCGTGTCCGTGTTCGAGGAACTGCGTTAGAGGCCCCACACGGCGCGATGAACCGCGAGGCATGCCGACCAGGTGAACTGGGTCGCTCGTTTCGAAGCCGACGTTGACAATAAGGTTCGACGTGGCGCGTCCACCAACAGTTCGGTCAGCGCGCTCCCGATTCCCTCTGGTGTCGTGTCCGCGTACGCCACGGAGTCTCCTCCCACTTCGGGGAGTGCCAATGAGCGCGACGTAAGCACAGGCGCGCCACACGCCATCGCCTCGATAACTGGTAAACCAAAGCCTTCGCCTTCACTGGGATACGCGACCACGATGGCGCCTCCCAGAAATGCCGGCAGATTGTCGAGCGGGATGTACCCGAGGTGTCGCACGTCATAACCGGCGTCTACCGCGCGCACGATAGCGCCGGCCACTGCACCGTCCCACCCGGGTGCCCCGGCCAGAAGCAGGCTTGGACGTTTCACCATGTCGCGTGTGGCGAGTTGGAACCCCTCGATGAGGGGAACAACGTTTTTGCGCGGCTCAATCGTGCCAAGGAACGCAACCCACGATGCCACTTCGTTTGCCTCCGCGAATTTCGCAACAGCGCGAGGCGTGGGCGGGTGGAACGTGTCTCGGTCGACACCGTGAAATGCCACCGTGATGTGATCCTTGTTCGCACGGGCCACGCGCTGATATTCCGCACCGGTCGCCGCGGACGGGACAATGACGTCAAGACCGATGCGGGCGGATGCCACAATCCAGAATTTGAAAAACAACTTCTTCAACGCTGAATGACGATCGGAGTGGGACCAGAAGGTCAGGTCGTGAATGGTCACGACGCGGTGACGCCCCGTTAACAACGGAAACGTGTAGTGCGGTGAATGAATCGTCGTGGCACGAAGTCGACGCGCGAGCACGGGCAACCCAATCTGTTCCCACAAAAATCTCAGGAACACGATCTGAACACGTCGAGGAGCGACAACAAGATCGCAGTCGAGGTCCGCAAACGCCTTCTCGTCGCGTGGCTGGCAGACTACGACGAGGGAGAGACCCGCGAGGACCGACTCGCGGACCAGTTCCTCGACATAACGCCCGACGCCACCTCGCTGCGCACTGATTGCCGTTGCGTCCACGAGAACGAGCGGTTGAGCAGACGCTTTCTTCACTCGCTCAGCCTATTGCCGCACTACGCTGAAGGACGAGGGAGACAGTGATGACTGCACCAATTCTTGTGACCGGTGGCGGCGGAATGCTCGCAACCGCCTTGGGTGACGTCTTCGGTGATATCGCAGACCTCGTCACTCGTGCAGACCTTGACATCACCGACGAGAGTGCTGTTCAGCGTGCGGTTGTCGGTCGGGTGGCTGTCATCAATACCGCCGCGTACACCGCCGTCGATTATGCCGAGGCCAACGATGACGCGGCCAGGGATGTCAATGTCCATGGCGCAATGAACGTGGCGAGTGCGTGCGCACGCACAGGTGTGCGCCTCGTTCATGTGTCAACCGACTACGTTTTTGACGGTCTCGCCACGAGCCCTTAC
>JAEMRP010000019.1:0-2287 GCA_016463265.1 Microbacteriaceae bacterium
CGTCGCGCATCCGCTTGAAGGCGTTGTCGGAGAAGCGGCTGATCCGCTGGGACCTGTCGCCGTGAAGTACACGATCGGGAGGTTAACTTGCCCTCCCGACATGTACCGGAGTTTCGCGGCTTGGTCGGCGAGTTGGTCCATGGCGACATAAAAGAATGATCCGACCATGAGGTCGACGACTGGCCGCAACCCCACCGCCGCGGCACCGACGCACATTCCGACGAAGGTCGCCTCGGAAATTGGGGTGTTTCGCACGCGCATCGGACCGAAGTCCTCCACGAGGCCTCGGGTCGCTCCAATCACGGAACGACCGACGTCTTCGCCGATGATGACGACATTCTCGTCTTCGCCGAGCATCGCGCGCAATCCTTCGCGCATCGCTTCGATGAAGTAGACGTTGCGTTCTTCGGTAACGGTCTTCGCGGCCATTATGCACGCTCCTTGCTAGGCGCAAACAGGTGATCGAGAGCTTCTTCGGCATCGGGGAACGGGCTGTTTTCGGCGAATTCCACGGCCGCCTCAATTTGCGCTTGTTCGTCGGAGTCGATCGCTGCCCATTCGTCGCGGGATAACCATTCGTTCTCGACGAGGCGCTCGCCGAAGGCGAGGATGGGATCACGTTCGCGCCACGCCGCTTGTTCCTCGTCGGGGCGATACGCCCCAGCAAACGCTTCTTCACCCTCGTTGTGCCCATTCCATCGATAGCTCTTCGCCTCGATGAGTGTTGGGCCCTCGCCTTTTCGGGCGCGTTCGACGGCACGCTCGACCGCAAATCTCATCGCGACGACATCATTTCCATCGACAGCTTCGCCGGGGATACCCATCGGCGCGGCGCGGTCAACGATGTTGCCCGCCGTCAGTTCACTCGTGGGAGTCCATTCGGTGTATCCGTTGTTTTCGCAAACGAAAATGACGGGGAGTCCCCAGACGCTTGCGATGTTCATCGACTCGAAAAATACTCCTTGGTTCGATGCGCCATCTCCAAAGAAGACGATCGTCACGTTGTCTCGGCCGAGGTGACAATCCGCCCAGGCACTTCCCGTGCCAATCGGAATCCCACCACCGACGATGCCATTTGTTCCGATGATGCCGAGTTCGAAACTCACGATGTGCATCGAACCGCCTTTGCCGCGGCAATACCCGTCGACGCGTCCAAACAACTCGGCCATCATTCGATCGACCCGCGCGCCCTTCGCAATGAGGTGTCCGTGACCGCGGTGGGTAGAGGTGATTCGGTCGTCCGTTCGGAGCGCGGAACACGCGCCGACGGCGATAGCTTCTTCCCCGGTATAGAGATGGACGAAGCCGGGAAGCTTGCCGCGCTTGAACAGAACGGAAAGTTTTTCTTCAAATCGACGAATCCGAATCATGTTGCGCAGCATCATGATTGCGTCGTCTTGTGACAGGTCTTTGAGCGCTGACGTCGTTGTCATACAGGGGCACACTTTCCCAATTGTCGAGTGATTACCGAGTCAATAACCGGCGACTCTGCAATAGTGTATACAGTATACGAAGCACCGAACAAAAGGTCAAGAGTTGCGAATAGACGCTTTTGTCTGAACACTTTAGATACACCGGGTTGCGGTCGAAGGCGAGGTGAAGTTGAGTCGGTCCACCTCCATCGCGTGCGCCACCGCGAACCAACGTGCCACGGACGCAGCGCTTGAAATCAGTCGCGCCGCGGGTAGCGCAGTGGACTGCGCGATCGCCGCGCACGCCGTTATTTGCGTCACGATGCCCTATGCGGCGGGACTTGGCGGCGATCTGATGATGTTGGTTGACGACGAGAACCGCGCGTCTGCGGTGACGGGTGCCGGCCGGTCCGCACTCGTTCCGAACCAGTCTTCCGATGCGGGAGCAAGTGTCACGGTGCCGGGTTTGGTGTCAGGTTGGGACATCGCTCACGAGTCATGGGGTCGGCTCGATCCGTCTCACATCCTGGGGCCAGCAATCCGTTTGGCACGAGACGGCTTCCGTGTCGACGACGCACTGGCCAGTGCGGTCGCCAGACAACGCACACGACTCGAATCGCACGGAGCAGCAGAGTGGGCGCTGTTGCGCTGCACCGCGGGCGAAACCTGGCGACAACCCGAACTTGCGGGTCTCCTGGAATCACTGGCAACCGATGGGTTTGGATCGTTCTATCGTGGTTCGATAGCAACGGCGATTGTGGCCGCCGCTGCCCGCCACGGATCGACGTTGAGCATGAGTGATTTCGCCGAGCATCATGCATCCATTTCAGAGCCGATCACCACCCCGTGGGGAACCGGCACACTGTCCGTTCAAC
>JAEMRP010000019.1:2297-11982 GCA_016463265.1 Microbacteriaceae bacterium
CCCTCGGCACGGCAACACCTCCTTGTTGAGGCGACCGAAAGTAGTTTTGAATTTCGAAGCGACGTCATCGAGTCGGGCGAATCACTTCTCGAAGTCGAACTTGAGGTTGATTTGAACGTTGCGCGCCGCCGCGGAGGGCCACGAGGATATGTTCATACTGCGGGTGTTGCCATCGCGACCACCGACACCGTCGTCTCCTCACTTGTCTCGGTGTTCGACGACTTCGGTTCCTGTGTCTTTGTTCCAGAGCTGGGAATTACTCTCAACAATCGTGGGGACGGATTTACCGACGGCTCCAACCGATATCGACCCGGATTATTTCCCGTCCACACCCTCGCGCCGGTCATTGTTCGTGATGGCGACGGATCTGTTCTCGCGCTCGCAACGCCAGGCGCCGACGGACAGGTCCAAACGCTGCTTCAAGTCGTGTCCGCAATGCGGTTTGACGGCACACCCCTGCCCGATGCGATCGCGGCGCCGCGCTGGAGAAGCGAAAACGGTGCACTTTTGATTGAACAGTCACATTCCGCGAATTCGGATTTGGAAAGTCGTGGCCACGAGATCGTCGTTCGTGAGGATGGGGACGCGATCTTCGGCGCGGTCGTTGCCGCGGGTAACGGTCCAGCCGGACTTATATATGGAGCGGACGATCGTCGTTCGGTTGTAGGAGCCACCGAATGACCAGAAACACGCCGACCAGTGAATTTGCAGAACTCGTCCGCGCCGAAGTCGAGACACGACGCGAGGCAATCGTGTCACTCGCGCGCGCCGTCGTAACCGCTCCGAGCGTCAATCCGCCCGGCGACACCCGACTTGTTGTGGAACGTGTGATGTCCTTCTTTAGCCACTGTGGCATTGAAGCGACTGACTATCGCCCCGTCGACACGATGCCATCGGTCCTCGTGAATATCGACTCGGGACGACCCGGAAAGCATCTACTTTTCAATGCACATCTCGACACAATGCCACCTGGTGATGTAAACCTCTGGTCAGTTCCGCCATACGAACTCACGCGGCGCGATGGCCGACTGTACGGGCTCGGTATGGGGAACATGAAAGGCGCCGTTGTCGCAATGGCGCACGCGATCGACATCCTCCGGAACAATCGCGACCAATGGAACGGTTCGATTACGTTCGCTGCTGTCAGTGACGAAGTCGTCTTCGGGCCGAACGGAGCCGAGGCACTCATCAACGACAAGGGCATCACCGGCGACGCACTCATTTGCGGCGAGGGCCCGGGATTCAAGCGGCTGTCGAACGGTGAAAAGGGAGTGTTATGGGTTCGAATTGACGTTTCCGCCGAACCCGGACACTCCTCGGCGGTAGTGCGGGACAAGTCAGCGTCCGCGCAGATTGCGGGGGTCATCCAGCTAATCGATGGACTGACGGGCTGGCGTGGAGACGAAACCTTTGCCGATTTCACCAATCGACGACAGGTCGAACCAATCGAATCGCCCGAGCGTGAAACTTTCCTCACCGCCAATATCGGCACGGTTAGCAGTGGCACGTTCATCGGGCAAATCGCCACGAGCGCCGCAATCGAGATTGATTTTCGAATTCCTCCGGGGCTCTCGATCGCACACGTGCTTGATTCGGTCAGCGAGGAACTTCACTCTGCGGATATTGCCGCGAACGTGAGCGTGATTAAAGGGTGGGAGCCCAACTTCACGGATCGCAATACCGACATTGTTCAGGCGTGGCGATTGGCGTCAGACAAGCTAGGGATTGATTTTCCCGAATTTGCGATTCGATTACCCGCGAGTGATGCTAGCCGATGGCGAAGGCTGGGGGTTCCGGCAATTTGCTATGGACCGCAACCTTTGTATTCCTCGGGAATCGATGACTACGCTGAGGAAGAAGAATTACTCAACTGCACGGCGCTGTATGTTTTGTCGGCATGCGAATTTCTTTCCGCCCCCGATTCGGAGCAATAATGAGCCAACGCGATGACAAGAATTCCCGCTCCAGAAGTGTCGCGGCCAGCCCTGCTCAATCCTTCCTCCGTTCACGGTCAACGCGTTTTGAATCCCTCAGACCCGCAGTCGAAGTTCTCTCTCTTCCCAGCCAAATTCATGACCTGCTCGAAGATGCCATTATCCACGGCGACATCGAACCAGGATCGCGCCTGTTGCCCGACGATATCGCCCTTGAGTTCGGAGTCAGCAGAATCCCCGTTCGGGAAGCGCTCAGCTCGCTACACGAAGCAGGATGGGTTCAAATCCGGCCTCGCTATGGGGCATATGTCAGCCAACGTTCACTTCGTGAGCTCACGCATCTTTTCGAAGCACGGGCGGGGATTGAGCCTGAGATAGCCAGGCTTGCAACCAACAGGCGAACACCTGAGGACATCGAAACACTCAGACGGGTCGTTAAGCGAAGTGTCTCGGCCGCGCAAGCCGACGATGTCGAAGCGGCCTTTCATGCGAGCGTCGACTTCAATGTTGCGGTCAGGGCCTCTGCTCACAACGATGTCCTCGCGGCAATCTCGCTGGCTCTCGAAAAACGCGCACGCTTTTACTTTTACCCGATTGCGAAAACCCTCGCCGGAGATTGGGCACAACGCCAAAACATCCTCGTCGACATCATCGAATCGGGTGACTCGGCCTTGGCGGCCGAGCGCGCGCGGGACCACATGATGGGAACCGGCGAAGACGTCATTCGGCTGCTCGACCTCGACTCAGACAATTGATGGGTCGTGAGGTCGACGTTGCGCTGATTCGCCGCGATAACCTTTAACTACGCCCTCGTAGCTCAGCGGATAGAGCAGGAGCCTTCTAATCTCTTGGTCGCAGGTTCGACTCCTGCTGAGGGCACAATCCCACCACAACAGAAAAAGCGTGCGAGGCCCGACTATTGGGCCCCGCACGCTTTGTTCGGTTGATTAGGCGGGGATGTCCTTTTCACTGAAATCCATTACCGGCGCTGGCTTGGTAAAGAACTTGGTGAGGAACGCGAGGATCACAATTCCCGCGGCCATCCAGTAGAGGCCGAGCATGAATGCTCCGGGTGCGAGTGACGTCCAGAGCCAAATTGTCACCGTGAATCCGAGCAACGGCAATACACCGTGGCTGAATACGTTGGCTTCGGCTGAACGCTTGCCGCCCTTGGGGAACAGGTAGTGCTTGATGACGGCGAGGTTTACGATCGAGAACGCGAAGAGCGCTCCAAAGGAAACCATGTTGAAAACGTCAGCGAGCGAGAGGAATAATCCAGCGAGGGACACAACCGACACCGCGATTGCCGCAATGTAAGGGGTGCGAGCCTTGGAGAGATTGCCGAACACCGATGGCAAAACGCGGTCGCGCCCCATCGCGTAGATCAGTCGTGTGACCGAAATCTGCGACGCGATACCCGAGCCGAAAGCACCGATGATGTACACACACGTGAAGACGAAGGCGAGCGTTTCGCCACCGATCTTCGTCATGATTTCGGCACCGGCGGTGTCAATACTGACGAATGCAGCAACGTCAGTCCAGACGAGTGCGCCCACCCACGACACAACAATGAAGATTGCTCCACCAATGAGTGCTGTGAGGAGGATTGCGCGCGGGATGTCGCGGCGGGGCTTGTTCGATTCTTCCGACATGGTTGAGACCGCGTCGAATCCCAGGAAGGACAGCGTAAGCACTGCCGCACCCGAGTAGACGCCGGCAAGGTCACCTGCCGGGTTGAACGGGTCGAATGCCGCCGATGTGGTGGGTTCGCTGGCGAGGTTCATCGCACCAGCGACCACAAACGCGACGACAATCCCGAGCGAAATGAGAACGATGATCATGTTTGCGCGAGCGGCCATCGTGATGCCAACGAGGTTGAGCGACAGCGTGATCGCGATTGCGATAACGATGAGCACCTGCAAGGGAACATCAGGGAACAGCAAATTTGCGAAGACCCCAATGAGCATGAAGTTAACCATTGGCAGGAACAGATAGTCCAGCATCAACGTCCATCCGGCGAGGAAACCGGCCGAACCACCGAACGTCTGCTGGACATACGTATAAGCGCTTCCTGCAACGGGGATAGCGCGCGCCATCTTGCCGTAGGAAAGCGCGGTGAACAACATCGCGACAGTTGCAATGATGTACGCAAGCGGGAGTCGGTTGTCCGACATGGTGCTGACAAGCCCATAGGTCGTAAATACAGTGATGGGTGCCAGGTATGCAAGCCCGAAGAAGACAAGCTGCCTGACGCTCAATGCTCTATTGAGCTTGGTGGGTGTTGCGGTTGCCACGATTTCTCCTTTGAATGTGGGTTAGACGCGTCGGCTGGTTAGCCGTAACGTTTTCCGTCAACCCACGTGGCAATCACGCGGACTGACGGAAGTTTGTGGGGCTCAATCTCGAGCGGATTGGCGCTCAGTTCGATGAAATCAGCAACCGATCCTGGCTTCAGAGTCCCGGAATCGTCGGCAAATGCTTGATGGGCCATTGCGGCGGTGTACGCCCACACGCCTTGGGCGGGACTCACGCGCTGGCTGGGTTCCCAGCCGCCCACCGGAACACCGTCGGTGGTTTCGCGCGTTACTCCAACCTCGAGTCCAGAACGCCAATCGGGTGTCGTGACCGGCCAGTCCGATCCGAATGTGACGTAGGCGCCCGACTCAATGACATCCACGATTCGGTATTGGTGGGCACTGCGATGCCCAATACGAGGAAGAGTGAGTTCGGTCATCAGCGGGTCCATTTGTGCCCAATATGGTTCGAAGTTTGCGATGACACCCAGTTGAGCGAATCGTCCGAGGTCTGACGGTTCCAAAATTTGGACGTGCGCAATGACCCCGCGTCGGTCGCGAGGCCCGTTTACTCGCTCGACCTCTTCGAAAGCGTTGAGAGCAAGTCGGTTCCCCATGTCTCCGATTGCATGGATGTGGAGTTGGAAGCCGAGGCGATCAAATTCAATCGCCGCTGCTGTCAGCTCTTCTTGTGTCCAGTTTGCGATTCCACGATCGTCTTGTTCGACTCGGTCGGTGTACGGGTCGATCATTGCCGCCGTGTGATTTTCGACGACACCATCGGCGAAGAACTTGACGGTGTTGCACGTGAGCAGCGGGTGATTAGCGGAACGGATGCGTTCGCGGTCGAGCGGGAACGCTTCCACCTGGGGTCGCCATGCTGTTGGTTCGGCACGCAGCGCCAGATTGAAACGGTTTCGAATGAAGCCCTTTGCGGCCGCCTCGAGATAGCCGTCGACGTGTTGGGGGTCGACCCACGCATCTTGAACCCACGTGACCCCGAGTTCAATGAAATGGTCGGAGGCCCTCTTGAGGGCAAGGGCAAGTCGCTCGGAATCGTCCGCGGGCATAACAGCCTTCACGAGATCAATAGCGCCGTATTCCTGAAGAGTGCCCATCGGAGTTCCGTCGGGGCGACGAACAATGCGCCCAAGTTCAGGTTCCGGCGTTTCGCTGGTAACACCTGCGCGCCGGAGAGCCTCGCTGTTTACCCAGACCGTGTGGTAATCCCATGCGTTGAGCACTACGGGACGGTCGATTGAGTCGAGCCACGTCGCGTCAAACAATCCGCCGGGAATGATACTGGAATCATAGGAACCCCCGACAATCCACTCAAGGTCGGGGTTTGCGTCGGCGAACTGTTTGACGCTTGTCGCGATGGCCTCCGGCGTGCGCCCCGAGCGGATTTCCGGACCAAGGAGTTCAAGGCCGGCAAAGATCGGATGTGCGTGACCGTCGCCCACACCCGGAAGAATGGTATGGCCCGTTCCGTCAATAAGGTCGGTGTCGGGTAGGTCGACCATCGCGCGGGCCGCGTCACCAATGGCGACGATTCGGTTCCCGTCGATTGCTATCGCGTCACTCGTTTCCACCCGACCGCGCTGGTCCGTCGACACAATTACGAGGGCATCGGTGATGACGGTCGTGGCCACAGTGCCTCCAGAGGTAGTTGAAGTATCAGCGATAACGTAGCCCAGACGCCGTGCTATCGCAACCACCTGTGAAGGCGGAAATCCCTGCCTGATAAACTGCGGCTGGGCTGAAACTCTAGCCCGCCGCCCTCGTAGCTCAGCGGATAGAGCAGGAGCCTTCTAATCTCTTGGCTTTTGACCCTCTTTGGTTGCAAAACCAAGCATATGCAGCAGAGGGGATAATTTCGTGCACCGAACGTGCACTAGGTGGGAACAATTGTTGGCCGAGCAGCAGCAGAAAACTGAAGAAGAACTTCGGTGACCGCATTTGCAAAAACCGAATCGTCAATATCGTGAACTTGGTCCTTCACGAAGGCTTCGTTTACCAGCGCGGCGCTCGCAAGGGCATAAACCGCATCCGGAATGTAGCCACCCGCCATCGCCTGCAACGAATTGTCGTCTGATAAAACATGGACAGAAACAGTGATGATTCGGCCTCGGCCACCTAGCGATTCGACAGTAAATGCAGGGTCATTCCGCGAAGTTCTTGCGACTTGAAGATGGACTCTCCAAATGCTGCCCATCAAAGTAATGTCTTGACCGTTTTCTGAAGTTGACTTTGCGAGCAAAACAGTTTTTGTTGTCGGGGTGGCTTGCTTCAAATTTGCGCTTCGCCAAATTGGACGCGCACCTGGTGCGACTACAAACTCTGTGCCCTTGTGTTTATATAAGACTGGGTTGACTTCTTTCGAACTGACTCCGAGCAAATCCGCCAACTGCCTCGCGCTCATCCTGTCGGCCCAAAGGATTCTCGCGACAATCGGCCCGAACGCCACGGTAGAACAAATAGCGAAACACGCCGACGTCTCGCCCGCGACGGTTGACAACTATTTCGGCAACAAGGAATCGTTATTGATGACAGGCCTTGATCAGGCGTTGCGCGAATGGGTTGACTGGGCTTACGGAGACACCTCTAAGGGCGAAAGTCTTGAGGCGCTGATCGATGTCTGCCGAAAACTGTTCCGGGTGGGTCAGACCCATCCCGAGTTCAGCCAAATCCTTGCAAACGCTCTACGCGACCCCGATTTCGTCATTGAAGCAGTCCTCGACGCCGCGCTGCCCGCTCTCGAGCACGTCGCTCATCGCGGCCAATTGCCGATCGACGATTTTGAGCAACGAACCGCGTTGTGGGCCAACGCGGTTGCTGCGATCGTGCGGGACGTGCACACGACGCGAAAGCTTTCCCCCACGGCCGCCGATGCGTCGTTAGCAAAGGCTCTCGCGATTTGGGACGTGAGCCCCAAAACCGCGAAGGACATCACTTCCCGGCGTCTTTAAGGAGTCTCGCCTTGGCCCCAAAGAATTCCCAAATCAAGCGATGGGCGTTGTTGACGGTCACATCGGCGTGATCGTAGGCGGGTGCGACCTCCATCACATCGAAACCAACCACGTCGAGTTCGAGTGTGAGCCGTCGAATGATCCGCAATAGGTCAATCGGTGCGAATCCGCCGGGTTCAGGGGTGCCGGTTGCCGGCGCAAAACCGGGGTCGAGAACATCGATGTCAATCGAGATGTACGCCTTGGGCGCTCGGGCTTTCGCCTCGGCGATGACATCGGTGACTACCTCGTGAATTCCTCTCTCCCAGAATTCCTGCATCATGAAATGCCGAAGGTTGTTCTCGCGCATCCACTTCTGGTCCTCTTCGCCCGGCCAATAGCCGCGAAGCCCCAGCTGAAGGAAACGGTCCCCGGGGATCGCGCCCGACTCGATAATTCGTCGCATCATGGAACCGTGGCTGGCGAAGTTACCCTCTAGCTCATAAGCCGTATCAGCATGCGCATCGAAGTGAATCATCGCGACGTTGCCGAAACCGTGTTCTTCGGCTACTGCCATGACCGCCGGAAAAGTCACCGAATGGTCGCCGCCGAGAACGACAGGTGTAATCCCCCTCGACGTCACGTGTTTCACTCGATCGTAAATTGCCTGACGGGACGGCTCCCACAGCCCGTGACTGGTAATCGCGTCACCAAAGTCCACAACTTTCAAATGTTCAAAGATTTCTACCCCGAGGTCCAAGTGGTAGGTGCCGGGGTTGTAGGCATTCGCTCGAAGCGCACGCGGTCCGAATCGAGCGCCCGGACGGTTGGTGGTGCTGTCATCCCACGGCGCACCGACGACGGCGACGTGAGGCTTGATCACATCCAACTGTTCCGGTTCGGTAACAAATGGCTGCCTTCCGAACGTGGCGAGCCCTTGGAACGAGGCGGCATCGAGTTGGCTACGCATTCCGTCGGGAAGGTCGTGGAGCTCAGTCATGGAAGTAATCATCGCACAGCACGGCGCGATGGAGGGTGTAATCTGGTGCCCGTCGCAACGGGGCGACACTCACTATGAGGTGGTTAGAAATATGGCCGAATTAATCGAAACTCGCGGAGTGGGAACTGTCCCCGACGCCGAGCGAACTGCGAAACCATCGAGCATGGTCCAGGTCTACCTGGGAGCAAACCTGTCACTGTCCGTGATGGTATTCGGTTGGCTCGCGATTCTGTACGGCCTCGGTTTCTGGGAATCCGTGTCCGCGATTGTCGTCGGAACAGTGCTGGGTGCCCTGTTCGTTTCCCGCACCGCCCTGCTCGGGTGGAAGGCGGCGACCAACAATTCGGTTGCCTCGGGTGCGTATTTCGGGGTTCGTGGTCGCCTTGTCGGTTCGTTCGTTGGACTGCTGATTACTCTTCAATACATCGCTCTGACGGTCTGGACCGGGGGCGAGATGGTGACGTCGAGCGTCGGTCGCCTCGCCGGGTTCGAGTCGTCGGACATTCTGCTCGCTGGAGGGTACGCCCTCATCGCCGTCCTCATCGTGGTGTTTGCCATCTTTGGCTACCGGTTCATCGTCACACTCAATGGTTGGGTCACACCGGTGATGTTGGTGCTGATGGTTTTGACCGTGGTCGCACTGTGGTCGAATTTCGACCCCAACTACGCCGGCGACCCCGAACTGTACGCGCTCGGCTCGTTCTGGCCAACCTGGCTTCTCGCGGTGCTGACCACCGGATTGGCAGGTCCCGTGTCGTACGTGACACAAACCGGTGACTGGTCGCGGTACGTGTCGCCGACACAATCAGCGAAGTCCGTCGTGATGAGCACCTTCACTGCGATGGTCGTCGGCCTGACGGTTCCGACCGTGTTCGGAGCCTTCGTCGCCACCGCCGCATTCGACGAATTCAGCTTTGCGGCTGGATACGTCGCGGGCTCCCCCGAATGGCTCGTCGTTCCGTTGTTGCTCGTGGCCGTGGTCGGTTCACTCGGGCAGGGTTCGATCAACCTGTACAGCATGGGGCTCGACCTCGACGCGATTCTTCCGCGATTGTCACGTATTCGATCGACCGTTCTCGTTGCCGTCGTCTCTACCGCCCTCGTATTCATCGGTCGTTTCGTGTTCGACGCCGAGGCCGCGGTCACCACATCCGTTCTATTCTTGACATCGCTCGCGACGGCCTGGGCGGCGATCAGCATGGTCATGTATTGGCGAACAAACGGCAAGTTTTCGCAGAAAGATCTGCACGCCTTCAGTTCTCAGACGTCGGGCGGGTCCTACTGGTTCACCGGGGGGTGGAATCTCAAACTAGTGATTGCCTGGCTGGCAGGGTCTACCGCGGGAATCCTTGGCATTTCCAGCGTCGATTACGTCGGGCCACTCGCTGAGGCTTTCAGCGGGGTTGATGTGAGCGTTCCCGCGGCGGCGCTCGTCGCCATTGCTGGATTGTTGATCACGGGTTCACTCGGCCAAAAGAAATAGTCGAGACGGGCGAAGGGTCGACGCCC
>JAEMRP010000142.1 GCA_016463265.1 Microbacteriaceae bacterium
AATGATTCCCGTGAACACTAGTGAGCCTCTCTAGCCGTAACAACGATGGTTCCGCCCATGACTTCGGTGCTCGTGACGGTGAGCCGGCGCGCGTCCACCAGCGTTCCGATTCCGAGATCGCCGGTGGCGGTCTTGTCTCCGCCGAGAAGGATTGGTGCAAGGCACACGACGTATTCGTCAACAAGACCTTCGCGAATGAACGAGTTCATCAACCTTGGCCCGCCCTCGAGGAACAGACTGCGAATCCCGATGTTGTAGAGGCGCTCAAGAATTTCGACGAGCGGTCCTGATTCTTGCAAGACCCCCCGCGGGTGGCTCCATAGTCCGGAACCAGCAGGGAGTGGGGTGTCACCAATCACAACAGCGAGTGGGTGATTGGGGAACAGGTTTCCGTCTGCGGTTCGAGCGGTGAGGCTCGGGTTGTCAGCGATTGCGGTTCCCGTTCCGATCGCGATGGTGTCGTGCTGCGATCGCAAAAGATGAATGTAGGTGCGCGATTCTGCGGACGTAATCCACTGGCTGGTGCCGTCGGTCGCCGCAGTTCGCCCGTCGAGGCTCGATCCCCATTTGGCCGTGACCCAGGGACGACCGAGACGGTTTGCCGTCAGCCACCGTTCGACAAGATGGTATCCCTCGCCCGATAAAACACCAGAGACACTCTCGACCCCGGCGGCACGCAGCGTCTCGGCCCCTCCCCTGGATTTCTGGCCGGGGTCGTCGAGTGAATACACGACTCGTGTCACACCGGCATCGATGAGCGCCTGAGCGCACGGCCCGGTACGGCCAGTGTGGTTGCAGGGCTCTAGCGTCACGACGGCGGTGAGGCCGCGTGCGCTCTCGACCTTGGACAGCGCGTCGACCTCGGCGTGCAGTGTGCCCGCACCGCGGTGCCAGCCTTCCGCCACGATCACGCCGGCATCGTCGACAAGCACACAACCGACCTGGGGGTTCTCTCCCGTTCGGGGACCGCGTTCAGCGAGCTCGCGTGCGCGGCGCATCGCGTCATCGTATGTACTGATGGGCATGTGGACTCCTTCTGAGCAGGGAATCCGGGGGTGCGACAATGCGTCGCGAAGCTCACCAGCCTTCGGTGAACTCCATCGTGCATCCTCCCATCCGGACTATAACCGTCGGTCCCGGAGTTTCACCAGGTCAACCGCGTGGCCGAGGCCATACGGGTCGCGGACTTTAACCGCCGGCTCAGATTTTCACTGACCCCGGAGCACGTGCTCTTTCTCCATGGTAGCCCCGTTGTGAGTTTCGCGCCACGGCAATGTCCAAGAATTGGCCAAGAAAGGAAAGGGTCTGCCAAATACACTGGCAACGTGGCTAACTGTGTCGTTGCGCTGGATTCGGGTACGACCTCAACCCGTGCGGTGATTTTCGACCACGACGGTATTGCGATTGGGTCGGCACAGATTCCGCACGAACAAATCTTCCCGCAACCCGGCTGGGTCGAACATGACGCCGCCGAACTCTGGCGAAACGCATCAATCGTGCTCGATCGGGTGGTCACCGAGGCGGGGCTCGCACCGGGCGACATCGCGGCACTGGGAATCACCAATCAGCGCGAGACGGCGATTGTCTGGAACGTCGTTACGGGGATCCCTATCGCTAACGCCATCGTCTGGCAGGACACCCGAACGCAATCGCGAATTGATGCGCTCGAGGCGAGCGGGTGCGGCGAGTTGTTCACGTTCGCAACGGGTCTTCCGCTCGCGACCTATTTTTCGGCCACCAAGTTCGCCGAGATCCTTGACCAAACTCCGGGAGCCCGCGAGGCGGCCTCGCAAGGGGAACTCCGAGCGGGGACGGTGGATTCGTGGCTGTTGTGGAATCTCACGGGAGGTCTGAATGGCGGAGTCCATGCGACCGATGTCACCAACGCGTCGCGGACGCTGCTCATGGACATCGAAACGCTGTCCTGGCGGGCGGACCTGTGCGATCTCGCCGAAGTCCCACTCGACATTCTTCCCGGTATTCGGCCATCGGGGTCGATTTTCGGCCTGGTCTCAATGATCGACACATACGTCGGGGTGCCGATTGCCGGAATCGTCGGCGATCAACAGGCCGCAACCCTCGGACACGTCGCCACGCGGCCGGGTGAGGCGAAAAACACATACGGCACGGGCAACTTCCTTATGGTCGCCACGGGAAACGAGATTGTCCGGTCTGCGCACGGTCTCCTCACGACCGTCGCGTTTCAACGCGAGGGCGAACCCGTTCACTATGCACTCGAAGGGAGCATCGCCGTCACCGGGTCGCTCGTTCAGTGGCTTCGAGACAACATCGGGATTATCGACAGTTCGGCCGAAATTGAGGCGTTGGCGGCGAGTGTCCCGGACGCGGGCGGTGTCGTCGTCGTACCGGCGTTCAGTGGCCTGTTTGCCCCGTATTGGCGGGCCGATGCCCGCGGAATCATCGCCGGGCTGACACGATTCACGACGAAAGCCCACATCGCTCGAGCGGCACTGGAATCGGTCGCCTTCCAGACGCGCGACGTGATTCGGGCCGCCGCGGCCGACTCCGGGACACCGCTGTCGGAACTTCGAGTCGACGGTGGGATGGTGCGAAACGATCTGCTGATGCAAATGCAAGCGGACATCGCAGGAATCCCCGTCGTTCGTCCCGTCGTGACCGAAACGACGGCGATGGGTGCCGCGTTCGCCGCCGGACTTACCGTTGGATTTTGGGTCGACGAGGACGAACTGCGCGCCGTGTGGCGCGAGGACAGACGATTCGAACCGACGATGTCTGAGCCCGACCGGGCGCACATAATCGCCGAATGGGACAAGGGCGTCGAACGATCCCTCGGTTGGGTCTAGCCGCGCGGCAGGAAACCAACCGCGTCGTACACGCGGGCAAGGGTCGCCTCCGCGATTTCGGCCGCCCGATCCGCGTTCACCGCGAGGAGACGGTCGAGTTCGGCGGGGTCGGAGAGGAGTTCGAGGGTCCGCAGTCGAATCGGCTCGAACTCGGCGACGACGGCGTCTGCGACAGCACCCTTGAGGTC
>JAEMRP010000020.1 GCA_016463265.1 Microbacteriaceae bacterium
ACACAAGTCTTTAGTCTGCCAGAAAAACCCTGAGTTAGCCAATCACGATCGGCGCAAAGACCGGCAGTACCGCGCGAATGACAACGAAAGCGCTGGACCACGCGAGGACGGTTCCGATTATGGCTAAGAGAACCTTAAGCGGAATTCGGTCGGTGCTCACAGACCGCCGCGCTCAAGAAGGCGACGCATGGTCTCCATGTCTTTGTCGTTCACCTCGGGAGTCGCTTCAGCACCGAGGCCGAAACTGTTTCCATCGCCGGCAGTAGCAGATTGAATCGCCGCGTTCTCTGCCGCTCGCTTGGCAGGGTTTCCCGAACGCGAACTCTTCTTCGCGGTAATCGCCTTCCCCTTGGGACGAGGCCCTGGGACCGGTCCCATTCCGGGAATGTTCGGGGTGCCACCCTTGGCGACGGTCTTCATCATCTTGGCGGCGGATTCGAATCGGATAACGAGTTGGTTCACGTCAGTAACCGTCATCCCCGAACCCTTCGCGATGCGAAGTCGGCGCGAACCGTTGAGCACCTTGGGGTTCTCGCGCTCCGCGGGCGTCATCGAGCGAATGATGGCTTCCGTGCGGTCAATGTCCTTCTCGTCGAAGTTGTCGATCTGTTCGCGCATTTTGCCCGCTCCCGGCATCATGCCGAGGAGTCCCTTCATCGACCCCATCTTGCGAACCTGTTGTAACTGTTCAAGGAAGTCCTGGAGGGTGAACGTATTCGACTGAATCTTTTCCGCGACCTTGTTCGCGTCGCCTTCGTCGAAGTTCTTTTGCGCCTGTTCGATGAGCGTGAGGATGTCACCGAGGTCGAGAATTCGACTCGCCATTCGGTCGGGGTAAAAGGGCTCCAGTGCGTCGAGGCTTTCACCGGTCGAGGCGAAAACAATCGGCCGATCCGTCAAACCGCGAACCGACAGTGCCGCGCCTCCTCGAGCGTCACCGTCGAGCTTGGTTAGGACGACCCCCGTGAAGTCGACGCCGTCCTGGAAGGCCTTGGCGGTGTTGACGGCGTCCTGACCGATCATCGCGTCGAGGACAAACAGGACCTCGTCGGGGTCGGTTGCGTCACGAACCGCTCGGGCTTCGCGCATGAGGTCCTCGTCGACGCCGAGTCGTCCCGCGGTGTCGATGATGACGGTGTCGTAAAGCTTTTGCTTCGCAAACTTCACGCCGTTCTTGGCGACCGAGACGGGGTTCCCCTTGCCGTTTCCCGGCTCGGGGGCGAAAATCTGAACGCCGGCCTGTTCCGCGACAACCGTCAATTGCGTCACCGCGTTGGGGCGTTGGAGGTCACACGCGACAAGCACGGGGGTGTGCCCCTGTGACTTGAGGTACTTAGCGAGTTTGCCCGCAAACGTCGTCTTACCCGAACCCTGAAGACCGGCCAGCATGATGACAGTCGGAGGGGACTTGGCGAAGGTCAGTTGTGACTGAGCACCACCCAGGATTTCGACGAGTTCCTCGTTAACAATCTGAACGACCTGTTGTGCCGGATTGAGCGCTTTGTTGACATCGTCTGACAACGCACGATCGCGAATCTTGCCCGTAAATGATTTGACAACCTCGAGCGAAACGTCGGCATCGAGAAGTGCTCGGCGGATCTCGCGGACGGTTCCGTCGACGTCTGCAGCGCTGAGTTTTCCCTTTGTTCGGAGGCTCGACAGCGCCGAGGTCAGTTTCTCGGAGAGGGTTCCAAAGACGGCCATAACCCCTCCAGACTAGTCTTCGAGCGAGTGCTGGAGACTGAGTTCGCGGTAGTGGCGACCGTTGTAACGGATATCCTCAACCTCGGCATCGGTCAGTTCGCGACGAACTTTGCCGGGGACTCCGGCCACGAGCGAGCGAGGCGGAATCACCGTACCC
The DNA here is from genome assembly GCA_016463265.1 of Microbacteriaceae bacterium. Lineage (GTDB taxonomy): Bacteria > Actinomycetota > Actinomycetes > Actinomycetales > Microbacteriaceae > MWH-TA3. The sequence continues at coordinate 1,862 of JAEMRP010000020.1, forward strand.
TCGAGCACAACAGAACCCGCGGCGATCAGCGATTCGTTTCCGATGATCGCTCCCGACAACACCGTTGCGTTCATTCCGATGAGGCAGTCGTCGCCGATGGTGCAGCCGTGAACCACGGCAGCGTGACCGATCGAAACTCCACTGCCAATGACCGTCGGTTTGTCGTCGTCACAGTGCACCGCGACGTTGTCTTGGATGTTCGAGCCGTCACCGAGCGAAATCGAATTGACGTCTCCGCGCAGAACCGCTCCGAAAAACACGGAGGCATTTGAACCGATTGTCACGCGGCCGACGAGCATCGCGCTGGGTGCGATCCATGCGCCATCGGCAACAACTGGCTCGTGTCCATCGAATGCGCGCTTCATGCCCTCAAGAGTATGCGGTTACTCGAGCAACTGGCGGACAAACACGTGCGGTGTGAATCCCGTCAGGTCATCGATTCCCTCACCCTGCCCGACCAATTTGACCGGAATGCCGGTTAGTTCCTGAACCGCAAAGACGAAGCCGCCGCGTGCGCTTCCGTCGAGTTTCGTGAGAACCAGACCCGTGACTCCGGCTTGTTTGAGAAACGCTTCTGCCTGATTGAGTCCGTTCTGGCCCGTCGTCGCATCAAGAACCAGAAGCACCTCGGAAATCGGAACGTTCTTCTCGACCACGCGTTTGATCTTGGCGAGTTCGTCCATCAACCCAGACTTGTTGTGTAGTCGACCGGCGGTGTCGATGATGACAATCTCGTGACCGTCGGCGACAGCGCGTTCAACCGTCTGAAAGGCGACAGCGGCGGGGTCTTGACCGTCCTGTCGCGGTTTGACGATGTCGACACCGGCGCGCTCGGCCCAGGTGGCTAGTTGCTCGACGGCCGCGGCGCGAAACGTGTCCGCAGCCCCTACGAGGACGCGCTTGCCGCGCGTGGCGATGAACTTTGCTAATTTGCCGATTGTCGTGGTCTTGCCGACACCGTTGACGCCAACCACGAGCACGACGGCGGGGATCCCGGGCTCGGAAGCCAACGACAGCGTCGGATCGAATGCCGCGAGGCGTTCTTCGAGGACTTCGCCGAGGATGCGACGAAGGTCATTGGTGTCGAGGGTCGCAGACACGTCCGCGATCGCGTGGACAGCCCCAATGACCTCGTCAGTCACACGCGGGCCGAAATCGGCCTGGAGTAACGTGTCCTCGAGGTTTTCCCAGTCCTCGGGCTCGACCTGACGCACCCCCGCAAAGAGGTTCGTGAACGCCTTGGATAAGGACCACGCCATGTGCCGAGCCTACGCTTCGACCTTCGATGCGATGCGTTGCCCGACGACGGCACTGACCCCGTCGTCCCGCATTGATACGCCGTAGAGCGCGTCGGCGATTTCCATCGTGCGTTTCTGGTGAGTGATGATGATCAACTGCGACGAGGTGCGAAGTTGTTCAAAGATGCTGAGAAGTCGGCCGAGGTTGGCGTCATCGAGGGCGGCCTCAACCTCGTCGAGGATGTAGAACGGAGACGGACGCGCCGTGAAGATGGCGACGAGTAGGGCCGCCGCAGCGAGCGAGCGCTCACCGCCCGACAACAGCGACAGGCGCTCGATCTTCTTTCCGGCCGGCTTGACGCTGACCTCGATTCCGGTGGTCAATGGCGAGTCCGGGTCGGTGAGAGTGAGGTGACCCGTTCCACCGGGGAATAGGACGGGCAAAATCGCGTCGAACGCAGCTTTCGTGTCGCGGAAGGCGTCGATGAAAATCGATTGCATGCGGTCGTCGACTTCGTCGATGATCTGCATCAGATCGAGTCGTGTCTTCTCGAGGTCGACCAACTGTTCGGTGAGGAATTGGTGGCGCTGTTCGAGCGCCGCGAATTCTTCTAGTGCAAGCGGGTTCACTCGGCCGAGTTGATCCATCGACTTTTCGGCGATCTTCAAGCGGGCTTCTTGTTCGACTCGCACAAACGGGACCGGATCGCCCTCCGACACTGGAACGAGAGTGTCGGGGCCGTATTCGTCGACGAGGACCTGTTCGGTGAACGCCATGTCGTCGGCAGCCCTCTCGAGGAGGTTGCCGAGGTGAAGTTTCTTTTCGTAGATCTGCATCTCGAGCCCGTGAACTCCGTCGGTTACCGCGCTCAGGCGCGTTCGCAGGTCAGTCTCGCGGGTACGAAGGTCGGTGAGTTCGCCGGAGCTCGCAGCGCGAGCGCGTTCGGCCTCGGCGAGTTTGACCTGGGCCTCCGAGACGCTCGCATCGAGGGCGACGAGGATCGGCGGGATATCGCTCGAGATTCGCTCGGCGTTCTCGAGTTGGACCCGGCGGTGGACGCGCTGTGCAGCCCGCTCCGCAGCCGCCGTGCGGTCGGCTTCGAGGGTGCGGGCCATCTCTTCCGCTCGATCGCGTTCCGACCGAACACGTTCGCGGACCGTTTCCATGTCGATGCGAACCTGGAGTTCCGCCGCACGGACCGCCTCGAGCGCGAGGACGGCGTTGTCACGCGAGGATGCGTCGAGCGTCGGGCGCGGTGCTGCGATAAACGCCTCGAGCGCGCGAACCGCGTCACCGAGGTGAGCGTCGGCCTCGTCGACGGCGGTCGTCGCCTTGTCGAGGGCCGAACTGATGCGCTCGATTTCCGAGCCGGCGGCTTCCGCTTGGGCGCGAAGCCTCGATTTCTCTGAGACGATTTCGGCGTTTCGCGCGTCGGCTGAGCGCAAGTCGGCCAGTGCCGTCGCGGCAATCGTCTTGGCCGACTGCAGGTCGTCGCGAAGCGTGTCGAGCGCGTTGCGACGACGTTCGATCTCGGTCGAGACGGTCCCGAGCGTTGCCTTCGCCTCGTCACGTTCACCCGCGAGTTCGATTCGCGAACGCTGGGCGCCGTGACCACCGCGCAACACGAATCGGGTCAACATTTCACCCGCGCGCGTCACCAGCACCGCGGAATCGGCGATTCCCGCGGAAACAATCGCCGGCCACGCCGCTCGAGCCGCATCCAGGTCCTCGGCAACGTACGTGTGCGACAAAATCCCGAGGATACCGGCCGGGCCGGCTACGAGTTCGGACGCCGATTGCACCCCCGCCACCGCGATGATGCGTGGGTCCGGGCCGTCCGTTTTCGCGAGCACAACTTCAACTCGACCCGCATCGGTTGCGGTCGCGTGGGCGAGTGCGTCGATGGCACTGTCCCGCGTGTCGGCCAGAATCGCGTCGGCAAGACCACCCAGGGCGGCGGTAATCGCCGCCTCGAAACCGGGAGTCACCGTGATGTTGTCGGCGACGAGCCCACGGATTCCGCGACGACCCGTGACCGAATCGCGTCCGTCCTTCGATTCCAACGCCGACGACAGAGCAGAGACACGAGCGGCGAGAGCATCGCGCTCGCGCTCGAGAGTGTGCAGTGTTTCCCGATCGGCGTCGACCGTCGATTGCAATTCGAGAACCCGCGCATCGGCCGTCGTGACCGCGGTTTCGAGTTCCGTGTTCGTTCCACCAGGAGAGTCGTCGATTTCCGACAGCGCTGACTCGGCCTCGGTCTGACGCATCGCGGCAGCCTCGCGGGCGCTCTCGCTCCGCAAAAGTTCGCCCTGCGCGCTAGCCACACGGGAACGTGCGAGGTCGACGCGACCCTCGAGCGACGCTCGGTCGAGTTCGTGTTGAGTGATGAGCACTCCCTGCTCGGCAATCTCGTGGTCGATGGCATCGAGGTTCGCGGCGGCTGTTGCGGTCGCGGCGGCCGCGGCTCCGACCTTGGCTTCCATGCCCGTCACCTGCAACTCGAGTGCGGCGACCTCAACCCGTGCGGCCTCGACCATCTCGTCCGAAATCGCAAGGTTGGGGGTCGACTCGGCAATGTCCTGCGACAACAGTGTGATGCGGTCTCGAATGATCTGGCTGAGGTTTCGGAAACGTTCTCGCACCTGCTCGAGTTCAAACGAAACGCGGCGGTGGCCATCGACGGCATCCGACGTTAAATCTTTTTCGAGGGTTCGAATCCGAAGTGACACCTGGTCAAGTTGGTCGGCGACAGCGATTCGTTCGGTTTGACGTTCCGTCTCGGTCTGTTGGTGATCGTTGAGGTCGCGGCGCAACGACACGACGTCGTCGGCAAGAATTCGCGCACGGGCGTCTCGAACGACGGCCGCGATGTTCTGGGCCTCGCGAGCGACTTCGGCCTGTTGCCCGAGCGGTTTGAGCTGGCGGCGAATTTCCCCCGAAAGGTCAGTGAGACGCGTGAGGTTCGCCTGCATCGCGTCGAGTTTGCGGACCGTCTTTTCCTTACGGCGACGGTGCTTGAGGATTCCGGCGGCCTCTTCGATGAAACCGCGACGGTCCTCGGGGGTCGCTGACAAGACGGTATCGAGTCGACCCTGACCCACGATGACGTGCATCTCACGACCCAGCCCCGAATCGGACAACAGTTCCTGGACATCGAGAAGCCGGCAGGACTCGCCGTTGATTGCGTATTCCGACTGACCGTTGCGAAACAGGATTCGCGAGATCGTCACTTCGGTGTACTCGATCGGCAGTGCGCCGTCCGAGTTGTCGATGGTCAGCGTGACTTCGGCGCGACCGAGCGGGCCGCGGGTGGACGTTCCCGCAAAGATGACATCGTCCATTTTGCCGCCGCGAAGAGTCTTGGCGCCCTGCTCGCCCATGACCCACGCGAGTCCGTCAACGACGTTCGACTTCCCCGACCCGTTCGGGCCGACGACAGCGGTGACCCCTGGTTCGAACTGGAAGGTCGTCGGTTGAGCGAACGACTTGAAGCCCTTAAGGGTCAGGGACTTCAGATACATCTCTCCATTATCGCGAACAGTTCGGCTGAAAACTAACGGCGGATTCGCACTGAGCGCTGACACGACGGGCAAAAGTGCGACGAGCGGTTCTGCCACGGTTCACGGACGATAAGCGTGTCACATCGCGCACAGGGCTTGCCATCTTGACCGTATGCGTTGAGCGACACGTCGAAGTACCCCGATTCACCGTTGACATTGACGTACAGCGCGTCAAACGATGTGCCGCCAGCGTCGAGCGCCGTGGTCATCACCTCACGAACCGCACCGAACAGTCGACGGTAATCAACCGGGCGAATTCTGTCAGCGGGTGTCGCATAGTGAATCCGAGCGGCCCACAACGCCTCGTCGGCATAAATGTTTCCGATTCCCGAGACGAGGCCCTGGTTGAGCATCGCGACCTTCACCCCGGTCGTGCGTTTTCGGAATCGGGCGATGAGCGCGTCGACATCGAGTGCCGGGTCGAGGATGTCTCGGGCGATGTGCGTGACCGAGGACGGAATACGTGCTGAGTCAGAACCGAGCCCGGCGGGGAATCCTTCCTGTCCGTCAACGAGCGAGTCCAGTGCGAGTGAGCCAAAAAGGCGCTGGTCGACGAACGCGACCGATGGTTTTCCGTCGAGAACGAGACGTACGCGTTCATGTCGGATGGGCTCACCGTCGACAATGCGGATCTGACCGCTCATGCCGAGGTGGATTACGAGAGCGTCGCCGCTGTCCAACGGGCACCAGACGAATTTTCCGCGTCGAACCGCCGACTCAATCCGGGTACCCGTCAACGTGGAGGCGAAATGCGCGGCGCTTCCCGGATGGCGCTTGAGTGCGCGGGCGTCGAATACCGTGACGTCGGCCACACGCGCGCCGACGAGATGAGTCAGAAGTCCCCGGCGAACAACCTCGACCTCGGGAAGTTCTGGCATTGGTTATCGCGACAACTCGGCGAGCGCGTGCATCGCGGCGTCGGCCTGCGCGGTCTTCTTGCTCGACCCGCTTCCCGCACCGAGAGTCACCCCGTCACTCGTGACCGTCGCGTGGAACTGACGGGAATGATCGGGGCCTTCCGAGGTGGTCGCGTAGACCGGTTTGCCCATGGAGTGACGGTCGCAGTGTTCCTGCAGAGCCGTCTTGTGGTCCATCGAGATACCGAAGCGATCGGACTGATCAAAGAGCGGTCCGACCAATCGGATCACCATCTCGGCCGCAGCCTGCTGACCGAGGCTGAGATACGTGGCGCCGATGATCGATTCCACGACATCGGCGAGAAGCGAGGACTTGTCGTGGCCACCGGTCGACACCTCTCCGTTTCCGAGTCGAAGGAAACCACCGAGGTCGATCGACCGCGCAACCTCGGCGAGGGCGGTGGTACTGACGAGCGCCGCACGGCGCTTCGACAGATCCCCCTCGGGCAAATCGCTGAAGCGTTCGTACAATTCGAGTGTGATGACTTGTTGAAGGATGGCGTCGCCGAGGAATTCGAGGCGTTCGTAGTGAGTTCCCCCGTGCTCGTAGGCGAAGGACCGATGCGTGAGAGCCTGCTCGAGAAGTTCCGTGGGAATCGACACACCGAGAATCCCCGCGAGTTCGGCGGGGTCACGGAATCCTGGGGTCGTGGTCATGGGAATGAGAACAGCGCGCCGGAACCTAACGTCCTGACGCGCTGTCGTTCACAAAGATTTAGACGTCGGCGACCTTGCGGCCCTTGTACTCCATGAAGAGTGCAGTGCCGACGGAATCGGTGACAACCTTCGCGCGGTGCGGGAGGCTGTAGACGGTCTTGCCGTTCTCAACGGTCTTGACGAGCGTGGGGATTTCAGCCTTCCACTGCGAACGACGAGAGCGCGTGTTGGAACGCGACTGTTTGCGCTTGGGAACTGCCATGATTATTTCCTCTTTTTGGCGGCCGGTTTGCTGGCCGTGGTCGTGTCGTCAGAAGCCAAGGCCCCCAGGGCCGCCCATCGTGGGTCGATGTACGGTGAATCGGTCGAACGCGGTTCCATCAGCTTGTCGCCCGTTTCCGGATCGAGCCCCAGACAGTCCTCGTCGCACAGTGGTTGGAACGGTAGTTCTAACACCACCGCGTCTCGAACAAGCGGTTCACAATCCACGTGATTATCGTGAACCGAAAACTCGAGTTCCTCTGTAGGAGAATACGCGAAAAGTTCCTGGAATTCCACTTCGACGGGGACCGCGATCTGGTCGAGGCAGCGAACGCACTCGGCGTCGGCGGTCGTTTGGACCTCGGCCGACACCAAAATGCCGTCATGGAGGCCTTCGAGTCGAACATCCATCACGATGGTTGTGCCCTCGAGGACAGCGGCGACTCCTTCGCCCAAACGGTGTGGGGCGGGGAATTCGAGATGTTTTTCACGGTCTTCACCGATGCGCTGCGACACGTCAAAAACATTGATGTGGAAGGGGTTTGAGGACGAGGTCTTCACTCTTAAAGCGTAACGCCCCAACGCGGTCTGACACTACGAATAGTCCGCGGAATTCATAAATGCCGAGACGGCACCCGGGACATAGGGCGAGACATCCCCGCCCAGCGCCGCGACCTGACGGACGAGCGACGACGATACGTGGCTGTGCGCGGGGTTCGGCAACACAAATACGGTTTCGATTCCGGCGAGGTCGCGGTTGACGATGGCCATCGGCGTTTCGTAGGTGACGTCCACCTCGGTGCGAATCCCCTTGACGATCGCGTTTGCACCGACCTCCTGGCAGTAGTCGACCAGCAGTCCGACGCTCCAACTGGTGACGGTGACGCGCTCCGATATTCCCGCGTCGGCGAGTGATTGCTCGATAAGTTCAACACGTCGAGCGACCGGCAAGAGTGCGGACTTGGCCGGGTTGTGCACGACGACGACGTGGACCTCGTCAAAAAGGTTGCGCGCACGTTCGACGACATCGAGGTGACCCAGGGTGACGGGGTCGAACGAACCGGGAACCACGGCAAGCGACGTCATGTGCCCAGCGTAATCGCGAGAGGCGCCGATGTCAGTTCTTTGCGAGGAATTCCCGTTCGCGTTGCGACAATCGACGATCCAGCGCATCGCGCAACGCCGTGTGCGCACCGAGCGTCGGGTCGACGTCGAGAACCGCCTGTGCGTGAGTGCGCGCCGCCTCAATCACGGGGCCATCGACCGTCACTCGCACGAGGACGAGCCCGCTGCGACCACCCGACTGGCTCTCGCCCAAGACGTCACCCTCGCGACGCAATTCGAGGTCCTTCTGAGCGAGTTCGAAGCCGTCGAGTGTAGACGCCACCGCCTCGACGCGATTGCGAGCCAGCGTGGTCTCGTCGGCATAGGTCACGAACAGTGCGAGCCCGGAGACTCCGCCACGACCGACCCGCCCGCGAAGTTGGTGCAGCTGACTCACGCCGAATCGGTCAGCGTCGAGCACGACCATCGTCGAGGCGTTGGGAACGTCGACGCCAACCTCAATGACCGTTGTCGCCACGAGAACGTCAATCGCACCCGCGGCGAACGCGGTCATGGTCGCATCTTTCTCGTCACCAGAGAGACGGCCGTGAATCATTTCGACACGGCGACCAGGAAGCGCGGAGCGAACGACTGGAAGAATTTCGGTCACGCTGGCGCGCGGCGCGGCGGCGGGAATGTCGTCGACCAGATCGGCGTCGCCGTCCGTCGTCGTGGCGTCGATCGCCGAACACACGACGAAGCCTTGTCGACCGGCGTCGATTTCTTCACCGAGACGCGTCCAGACACGCGAAATCCACGCAGGATGGTCGACGAGTGGAACGACGTGCGAGGTGATTGGCGCGCGACCGGCCGGCAGAGTTCGAATCGTCGAGATATCGAGGTCTCCGAACACCGTCATCGCGACCGTGCGGGGAATGGGGGTTGCGGTGAGGACGAGGACGTGTGGCGAGTTTCCCTTGCGTTTGAGTGTGTCGCGCTGCTCGACTCCGAAGCGGTGCTGTTCGTCCACGACGACGAGCGCGAGTTCGTTGAAGGTCACGGCGTCGGCGAGCAGTGCGTGGGTGCCGATGACCAGTCGAGCCGAGCCGCTCGCGACCGCGAGTTGAGCCCGCTTCTTCTGTGCCGCCGGGAGGCTGCCCACGAGGAGGGTCGGATTCAGCCCCTCGGCGAGGTCACCCAGAGTGGCCGCGATCGAGCGCGCGTGCTGCGTCGCGAGGACTTCGGTCGGAGCGATCAGAGCGGCCTGCCCGCCGTCCTCGATCGCGGTGAGCATCGCGCGAATTGCGACGAGTGTCTTCCCTGAGCCGACCTCGCCCTGAACGAGACGATTCATCGGCCGGGCGCGCGCCATGTCCTCATCGATCTCGGCGCCCACCGTTGATTGATCGGCCGTGAGTTCGAAGGGCAACGCCGAATCGAACTGAGCGCGAAGAGCCCCCGGCGTTCTAGGCATCGACACGGCCTCGGCGGCACGAAGTCGATCGCGCAGCAACGCGGTTTGAACCAAGAACGCCTCGTGGAATCGAAGGGTGTCGCGCGCCGTCCGCCACTCACCGTGGTCGGTCGGGCGATGAATCGCACGGATCGCCTCGGTCAGCGACATCAGGCCGCGGTCGGCTCGAACCGAATCGGGCACGGGGTCGTCAAGTTCGGGGAGGACATCGAGGACAACGCCCAGCGCTTTAGCGATCTGCCACGATGCGACCGTGCTCGTGGCGGGGTAAATCGGGATCGGAGTCTTCGCCCACAGCTCGGCAACCTCGTCCGACACGTTCTCGTCTTCATCGAACAACTCGTAGTCGGGATGCGTCAATTGTCGCTGTCCGCGGAATTCGCCGACCTTTCCCGCAAAGATTCCGCGCACGCCGCGGTGCAGCGCGTTCGCCCGCCACGCCTGGTTGAAGAACGTCAGCGACAGAGTTCCGGTCCCGTCCGAAATGACGATTTCGAGAAGCGAGCCTTTTCGTCCATTCATCGGTCGATTGTTGACTCGAACGACCTCGGCCACGATCGTGACCGACTCGTCGAGCGGAAGGGAATCGAGCGCCGTCAGTTCGCCGCGCTCCGCGTAGCGCCGAGGGTAATGACCAAGAAGACCACCAACGGTGTCGCACCCGAACGCCTTGGTCAGCGCCTTCGAGGTGCGGTCACCGATGACCCGCGGAAGCGGGGTGTCGAGGAATGCGGTGGTTTCGGTCACAGTTTTACGCTACCCCCGCTCAGCCTAGCTTCCCGTGATTGGCCCCGTGGTCGCTAACCTT
>JAEMRP010000143.1 GCA_016463265.1 Microbacteriaceae bacterium
GGTCAGCGCCTCGAACGCAACAGTCGCACCACCCATCTCGGCGTCGGCCGGGCTTTCGGCGGGGGGAACGTCAAACGTTTCTCGGGCTGCGGTCGCAAACATTCCGACGTGGAAGGTAGTTTGTCCCCCGCCCTGTGCGCGCACCGAAGCCGGCCGGTCAGCGGTGACCAGCAGTAGGGGGGTGCCCTGGTGGAACGCCTCGACGACCGCGGGGTGAAGGTTCGCCACGCTGCTTCCTGATGTCGTCACGACAACCGCGGGACGTCCCGATTCAATCGACAGCCCGAGCGCCAGGAAGCCGGCCGCTCGCTCGTCGAGCACGACATGAAGCGTGAGCAAACCGCGCTCGGCTAATTCAGCGGCGAGCAACGCAAGGGATTGCGATCGCGATCCGGGGCACACGACAATGTCGGTCACTCCGTTTTCAATGAGCGTGCGAAGGAACGCAAGCGACCAGTTCGTCGCATTGGAGGCGGCTGACGCGTCCGGCGTCACGCCGAGTCCTTGGACGGGTTTTCACCCTCCTCATCAAGTCGGCGAAGTTCTTCTTCGAGTCGGGCGATGCGATCATCAACCGATTCGGTCGAGAACGGGCCGCTCGTCGGACCGCGGTCAACGATGTCGGTGGGTGTAGCGGGTTTCGTCGTGGACCCGCGACGACCTTTGCCCACAATGAACCACAGGATCGCACCGACGAGGGGTACCAGAACGACGACGACAATCCAGAGCCATTTCGGCAGTCCGCGAATGCGAGAAGCCGGCGTGGTCGCAACATCGACAATGGCATAAACAATGACAGCCGCAATCAGTAACGAACCGAATAAGAGAGTGCGCGCGAGCATCTCTTTATTCTAGGCGCGCTCGGCGGGCACATACGATGTAGTCATGAGCCCGTGGATCACCTACACACTCGCCCGTCTGGGGTTTTTCGCCGCATCACTCGTCATCCTCTTACTCGTCGGAACAGGGTGGGTTTGGGGAGCCATCTTTGCGACCTTAATTTCCTTCGCTCTGTCCGTGCTTTTTCTCGGAGGGCTGCGCCAGCGCATCGCGAGTGACATTCAACGCCGTGTCGAAAAACCCACCATCGACATCGATTCGGACGTTGAAGACGATCAGATTGATTCGGCGACGAACTAAGTCAGGAACCCGCGCAACAACGATGCCGACCCCTCGAGGTGCGCGCGCATGGCGGCCTCGGCGTCGACGGGTCGCCCCGAAAGAATTGCCATCACGATGGTTTCGTGTTGTTCGTTTGAGTGGGCGATATTGGGCGGCAGTAGCGGAATCTCGTCGAGTAGTTCGTTGACCTTCACTCGGGATTGGGCGATCTGGGTTACCAAGGAATTCGATCCCGCCATTTCGGCAATCTGCAGGTGCAAACGGGAATCGAGACGCCGGTAATCCTCGACCGTCGCGCTGGCCGTTTCCTGATGCACCGACCACAAGCGTTCTCTCGCTTCACCAGTGAGATCACTCATCGCCGCCTGATACGCCGCTCCCGGCTCGAGCACGGCGCGTAGCACGAGAACGTCATGAATGTCCGACACGGTGAAGTGCTGTCGCTCGATGACGTCCCCGTCGCGCCCGATGACAATGGGTCCGGCGGGAATCGTGTCGGCGACGAACGTGCCGCCGTATCGACCACGACGAATCGACAGGTAGCCCGCTTCCGACAATGACGCAATCGCGTCCCGAACGGTGTCGCGTGAGATTTCGAGCATCGTGGCAAGTTCGCGCTCGGGTGGCAGCTGTTCACCAGGGTGAATCAACCCGAGGCGAATCGTCTGGAGGATTCGTTCGACCGTCTCTTCGTAGGTGTTCCCCCCGCGAATGGGTTTGAGAAGCAGCGATCGGTCGAAACCGACCGCCGCCACCGACTCATTCTCCGAGAGGTCGAAATCCATGGCGGCTAGACCGGAGTGACGTAAGCGCCCGAAATTCCCCCATCGACGAGGAACGTCGAGCCGGTGATGAACGACGCGTCGTCGCTCGCGAGGAACGCCACGGCCGCCGCGAGTTCTTCCGGCCGAGCGAAACGTCCGACGGGTATGTGGACGAGTCGACGCTGAGCTCGCTCGGGGTCCTTGGCAAACAGCTCCTGCAACAACGGCGTATTGACAGGTCCAGGGCAGAGCGCGTTGACACGGATTCCTTGGCGAGCGAACTGAACGCCGAGTTCACGGCTCATGGCGAGAACGCCACCCTTGCTCGCGGTGTACGAAATCTGGCTCGTGGCGCTTCCCAAGACCGCAACGAAGGACGCGGTGTTGATTATCGATCCGCTGCCCTGTTTGGTCATGTGCCGAAGCACGGCACGACAGCACAGGTACACGCTCTTGAGGTTCACGTCCTGAACCTTCTGCCATGCGGGTAGTTCGGTCGTTTCGATCGAGTCATCATCGGGCGGCGAGATTCCGGCGTTGTTGAATGCGATGTCGACTCGGCCGTGCAGGCGAACCGTCTCGTCAAACAGGTGGTTGACCTGGTCCTCGTCCGCCACGTTCACCTGGATAAACGTGCCCTCGAGTTCCTCGGCCGCCGCAGTGCCCGATTTTGGGTCCATGTCGCCGATAACGATGATTGCCCCTTCGGCACGCATGCGCTTAGCGGTCGCAAGACCGATTCCGCTCGCGCCGCCGGTGATGACCGCGACCTTGCCTTTCAGGCGTTGGGTGAGATCGATTTTTTCAATGGACATGATGGTTCCTTTCTGGGAATTAGTCCGCTGGGATGAAGACGTTCTTTTCTTCCGTGAAGTGAAGGGGTGCGTCGGGGCCGAGTTCGCGTCCGAGTCCCGACTGCTTGAATCCGCCGAACGGCGTGTTGTACCGAACGGACGAGTGCGAGTTGACCGAGAGGTTGCCGCTCTCGACCGCTCGTGAGACGCGGATGGCGCGCCCTACATCACGGGTCCAAATCGACCCAGAGAGCCCGAATTCCGT
>JAEMRP010000021.1:0-8267 GCA_016463265.1 Microbacteriaceae bacterium
GTTCCTCGACCATGTGGGTTCGATCGCCCGATTCGACGGCGTCGATGAATTCGTGGCTCTCTTCGATCAAGTACTTGAGCAGCGACTCGTGTGTCTGTTCGCGGTCCCACGCGCAGCCGTCCTCGCCGCGCAATCTCGCCATCACGGCAATCAGAGCGTCAAGTTCGGGGAGGGTGGAGTCACTCATGTGGTTTCACCATAGATGGCGTCAACGAGGTCGCGCACCCACTCGATGAGGTCGTCGCCCTCGCGCGTCGACATTGGGATAAGCGCGGCCGACATCGCCTGAACGTATCGAGCACCCGAATACAGCCTAACGAGCCGCGCTTGCCGGGAATCAAGAAGTTCGGGCCCGACGATTCGCAGGTTGGGTCCGGCGGGGATGAGTTCGGTGATGCCGAGTTCGGCAATCTGACGTCGAAGCCGTGAGACGTTGGCCAACGTGAGCACTTGCGCGGGTGGCTCGCCGTAACGGTCACGCATCTCGTCGAGTTCGGTGTCGATCGCATCGACGGCGGCCGTCGGGAACGACGCGGCGGAAAGCTTTTGGTACGCCTCGAGTCGCAGGCGTTCGCTCTCGATGTAGTCCTCGGGGATTCGCGCATCGACAGGAATCTCGAGTCGCAGGTCATTCGACTCGGGCGCAGCCTCGCCCTTGAATTCGCCAATCGCTTCGGAAATCATCCGCAGATACAGGTCGAAACCAACACCGGCGATGTGACCAGCCTGTTCGCCACCGAGCAGGTTGCCGGCTCCGCGCAGTTCGAGGTCCTTCAGCGCAATCGCCATTCCCCCACCGAGGTCCGAGTTCTGGGCGATGGTCTTCAATCGCTCGTAGGCGGTTTCGCTCAGTTCGTGGTCGCGGTCATAGAGGAAGTAGGCATAGGCCCGTTCGCGTGAGCGGCCGACGCGGCCGCGCAATTGGTGCAATTGGCTCAGCCCGTATTTGTCGGCGCGGTCGATGATGAGCGTGTTCGCGTTGGGGATGTCGAGTCCCGTCTCGACAATCGTCGTCGACACGAGCACATCAAATCGGCGTTCCCAGAAATCGACCATTACTTTTTCGAGTGCCGCCTCCGGCATCTTCCCGTGGGCGATGGCGATGCGTGCGTCGGGAACGAGTTCGGCGAGTTTCGCGGCGACCCCCGGAATCGTCGACACGCGATTGTGCACGTAGAACACCTGTCCCTCGCGCAACAATTCGCGTTTGATGGCGGCGGCGACCTGTTCGTCCGAATACTGACCGACATAGGTGAGGACGGGGTGGCGTTCCTCGGGCGGGGTCGCCAACGTCGACATCTCGCGAATTCCCGCAATCGCCATCTCGAGCGTTCGCGGAATCGGGGTCGCGCTCATCGACAACACGTCGACGTTCGTCTTCAGTTGTTTCAGCGTCTCTTTGTGTTCGACGCCGAAACGCTGCTCCTCGTCGATGACAACGAGCCCGAGGTCTTTGAACGAGATACCTTTCGACAACAGTCGATGCGTTCCAATGACAACATCAACCGAGCCATCAGCGAGCGACGCAAGCGTGTGTTTCGCCTCGGCGTCGGTCTGGAACCTCGACAGCGGTGCGAGCGTGACGGGGAACCCGGCGAATCGTTCGCGGAACGTCTCGATGTGCTGTCGAACCAGCAGGGTCGTTGGCGCAATGATTGCGACCTGCTTGCCCGCCATGACCGCCTTGAACGCAGCGCGAACCGCGACCTCGGTCTTTCCGAACCCGACGTCGCCAGCCAGAAGGCGGTCCATCGGAATTTCGCTCTCCATGTCGGCTTTGACCTCGTCGATCGTCGTCAACTGGTCGGGGGTCTCGTGATACGGGAACGCGTCCTCGAGTTCGCGCTGCCACGGGGTGTCGGGCGGGAACGCGAATCCGCGGCTCGCTGCTCGGGCCGCATACAACTTGACGAGCCCGACCGCGATGTCGCGAACGGCCTTCCGCGCACGACCCTTCGTCGACGACCAATCCGACCCGCCCATCTTGGACAGGCTCGGGTCTTCCCCGCCGACGTACCTCGACACAAGCCCCAACTGATCGGTCGGAACGTATAACTTGTCGCCGGGGAAGCCGCGCTTGCTCGGCGCGTATTCCAAAACGAGGTATTCGCGCAGGGCTTTTTGTTTCGTCTTGGCCGAGATAACAATTTCGCGCTCAACGAGCGCGAGAAACTTTCCGATTCCGTGCGTTTCGTGAACGACGAAGTCGCCCTTCGTTAACTGAAGCGGGTCGACCGTGGCTTTCCGTTTCGACGCGAGTCGAGTCGTATCGCGGCTGCCCCGCGTCTCGCGGCGACCAAAGAATTCCGTTTCGCCCATGACCGTCAGCGACGCGGCGGATATCTCGACACCATGGTCAACGGTCCCCTGCACCAAATAGGCGACTCCCGTTTCGGGGTTGTCGGGCACGAATTCGACGGGTCGAGCAGCAAGACCCGCCTCTGCGAGTAGGTCACCGGCGCGTTCGAGCGTTCCATGACCGGCGGCGACGACAATGACAATCCCCTTCGCCGCGAGCCTCTCGCCAACAAAATTCACGGCGCCATCGGGGTCGCCGATGAACGACGGGATCGGCTTGGATTCAACCCGCTCCTCGAGCCCCGAGTTCAGCGCCGTCATCGTGAAATAGTCGCGGCGGGCGACATCGGCGCGGAACTGGTCGAACTCGACGAAATCGGCCTTGTCCACATTGATCGGCACAACACCGCCGTCCCCCACCTGGTTCCAGGCGGCGGCGAGGAATTCTTGGTTCGTGATGCGAAGGCTCTCGGCGCGGGCGCGGACCCGGTCGGGCCCGACCACGATGACGGTGGACGTCTCGGGGAAATAGTCCATCAGAGGCACGACCTCGTCGACAAGAACCGGCAAGAGCGACTCCATGCCAATCACGCCGATGCCCTCGGCGATGGGCTCGGCCATCGACCGCAGCGCCGGAATCGTGTCAGCAAGTTTCCGCGCCTTGGCGCGCACGTCGGCGGTCAAAGCAATCTCGCGAACCGGAGTGATCTCCACCGATTTCACTAACCCAAGCGAACGCTGATCGGACACCGCGAACTCGCGGATTTCGTCGATGTCGTCACCAAAGAAATCGACGCGAACGGGGTGGGCGGCGAGCGGCGGGAAGACGTCGAGGATTCCGCCTCGCAGTGCAACCTCACCTCGGCGCGACACGAGGTCGACACGTTGATAACCCAGTTCGACGAGCGACCGCGACACCTCGAGCAGGTCGCGCCGTTCCCCGACAGAAATCGCGAAGAGTGGCCGGTCGGCAAGGTCAGCGGCGAGTGGCTGCAGCGCCGCCCGAACGCTCGCAATGATGACGAGGCTCTCGATGCCGTTCCAGGCGCGAAGTGCTCGCAGCGTCGCAATTCGGTTCGCGACCGTTTCGCTCGACGGGCTCAGACGTTCGTGCGGCAGGGTCTCCCACGACGGGAAAATGAGCGACCGAACGCCCCACGTTGCCAGAGACTCCGACATCGCCTGGGCTTCGTTGCCCGTCGCGGTGACAAGCAAGACGAGTTTTGGCTCGCGGCACATCGCGGCGATCAGGGGGGCGCGGGCGCCGTCTTCGAGCGATAGTGCCGGGCCTCGAAGTTGGTTCGCGGCATCCGCCAACACCGATGCCACTCCCCGAAGACTCACCTCGACAGTCTACGGCTGGGCAAAAATCAGGACGGCGAGTGGTACCGCAGTTGCGCCTGCGACAGCCCCTCAAGAACGATCGACTCGACGGCACCCGCCGCATCGGCGATGAGGTTCGGAAGGGTTTCGCGTTCGACCTTGGTGAAGGGTTCAAGGACGTGCACCGCCGTATCCTTCTGTCCTGACGGGCGACCGACGCCGACGCGAACGCGCAGGAAATCCGCACCGATGTGGTCGATGGTCGAACGAACGCCGTTTTGGCCGCCGTGACCGCCGCCCGCCTTGATTCGAACGGTGTCGAAGGCCAGGTCGATGTCGTCGTGAATCACGATGACGTGATCGGGGTCAATGCCAAAAAACTTCGCGAGTTGCCCGATGGGGCCACCCGACACGTTCATGAAACACATCAGCGTCGCGAGGATGACCCGGTCGGTGCCGGGTCGAAAACGCCCCTCGGCGACCATCGCGATGGACTTGTGCCGCTTCGCCTTCTCGCCGATTTGATCCGCGAGGCTGTCGATCACGCGGTGACCGACGGAATGGCGATGCGCGGCGTAGTCAGGCCCGGGATTCCCAAGCCCGACTACGAGCCACGCATCGGTCATGATTATTCGGCAGCGCCTTCAGCGGCCGGTGCGGCCTCGGCGACAACGGGTGCAGCCTCGGTGCCGAGCGACTCGGCGCTCGGAACAGCCTGGATGGCAACGATGATCGCCTCGGGGTCGAGGTGTAGTTTGACTCCGGCGGGAAGAGCGACGTCTTTCGCCGAGATGTGCGTGTGTTCGAGCATTCCGGTGACGTCGACCTCGAGGTGCTCGGGGATCTGCGTCGCTTCGGCCTCGACCTGGATGGTCTGGTGCTCGAGCATCGCAACGGTTCCGGGGAACGGGTGCCCGATAACTGCCACGGGGATGTTGACCGTAACGGTCTCGCCCTTCTTGACGATGACGAGGTCGACGTGCTCGATGACCTGACGGACGTAGTCCTTCTGGACGTCCTTCACGAGAACGAGTTCCTTCTTACCGTTCACGTCGAGGTCGATGAGCACGTTCTTGTGACGGACGAGGAGGCTCAGTTCGTGTGCGTTGACCATCACGTGACGCGGGTCTTCGCCGTGTCCGTAGATGACCGCGGGGACGTTTCCGAGTGCGCGAAGCTTCCGCGCCGCGCCTTTACCGAAGGACGCGCGTTCTTCGCCCTTGAGTGCAAATTGTTCAGCCATGATGGTGCCTTTCGCGGGGTGGTGACCCCTGGTTGGTGTTTCAACTCGAACGCCCGAAGCGTGAGGAGGACCAAGGTCGACCCACCGCGTCGATCACGGATTCGTAAATCCCTCGCCGAAGTTCGGTTTCAGCCTATCGGATAGGCTGGGAATTGATTTCCACGCGTTTTCTCTCTGGATTTCTCGAACGGAGTGTGAATGTCTCAGGCCAACATCGGTGTCGTCGGTCTCGCGGTCATGGGCTCGAATCTGGCGCGAAACCTCGCCAGTCGTGAGGGTAATCGCGTCGCGGTCTACAACCGTTCGTGGGACAAGACGGAACACCTCGTCGACGCTCACCCCGAAGCAAACTTCCTGCCGGCCAAGACGGTTCAAGAATTCGCGGCGTCACTATCCACGCCCCGCACCGCAATCATCATGGTCAAGGCGGGCGCCGGAACCGACGCGGTCATCGACCAGTTGTGTGAGGTCTTCGAGCCGGGCGACATCATCGTCGACGGCGGAAACGCTCTGTTCACCGACACGATTCGCCGTGAAAAAGCCGTGCGCGAGACGGGAATCAACTTTGTCGGCGCCGGAATCTCGGGCGGTGAAGAGGGCGCTCTCCTGGGGCCATCGATCATGCCGGGCGGTTCGGCTGAGGCCTGGGAAACGCTCGGGCCAATCTTAAGGTCGATCGCGGCGGTTGTTGACGGCGAACCCTGTGTCACTCACATCGGAACCGACGGCGCCGGCCACTTCGTCAAGATGATTCACAACGGCATCGAATACGCCGACATGCAGCTGATTGCCGAGGCGTACGATCTCATTCGTCGCGGAACCGGCAAGTCCCCCGCCGAAATCGCCGACGTGTTCACCGAGTGGAACAAGGGGGAACTCGAGTCGTACCTCATCGAGATCACCGCCGAGGTCCTGCGCCAGGTGGACGCGTCGACGGGAAAGCCGCTTGTTGACGTGATTGTTGACGAGGCGGGTTCGAAAGGAACGGGCGTCTGGACCGTTCAGACCGCGCTGTCGCTCGGAACCCCCGTGTCGGGAATCGCCGAGGCCGTGTTCGCACGTGGCCTTTCGTCGCACGCCGATCAACGTGCGCTAGCCAACGGAATGCCTGGTCCCGACTCTTTCACCGTCAAGGACACCGACGCGTTCATCGAGGACGTTCGGCAAGCCCTCTACGCCTCCAAAATCGTCGCCTATTCGCAGGGCTTCGACGCGATTCGCGCCGGCGCAGCCGAATACAACTGGCACATCAACCTCGGCGAGGTCGCCCGCATCTGGCGCGGTGGTTGCATCATTCGCGCCCAGTTCCTCAACCCCATCACCGATGCGTATCGCACCGACGAGTCCCTCGCGCTACTCATGGCCGCGCGGTACTTCGCCACTGCTGTCTCTGGCGCTCAGGCCGCATGGCGCCGGGTTGTCATCGCCGCGACCGAAGCGGGAATCCCCGCTCCCGCATTCGGATCGTCACTGTCGTACTACGACGGACTGCGTGCCGATCGTCTGCCCGCCGCCGTCATTCAAGGCCAGCGCGACTTCTTCGGCGCGCACACCTACAAGCGCATCGACAAGCCCGGCACGTTCCACACTCAGTGGTCAGGCAATCGCACCGAGATTGCTGCGGAAGATACGCACTGAAGTGGGCCAGACCACGGGCCACTCATGCAATTTCACCGGACCTAAAATCCCATAAAGTAGTGGCATGAATGATTCGCTCCGAACCCCCACTAAAAACGACGCCGTCCGAACGGCCGACACCGACTCGGTATTCCATTCGTGGTCGGCTCAGTCGACGCTCGCGCCGTTTGTCATCGCTGGCGGTAAGGGCTGCGAGGTCTGGGATTACGAGGGCAACACGTATCTCGATTTCTCGAGCATGCTCGTCAACGTCAACATCGGGCACCAGCACCCTAAGGTGGTGGAGGCGATCAAGGCGCAGGCCGACATCCTCACCACCGTCGCCCCGGCCCATGCGAACAATATGCGCGCACTCGCGGCCCAAAAGATTCTCGACCACGCGCCCGCGAACTTCCACAAGGTGTTCTTCACCAACGGGGGCGCCGACGCGGTCGAAAACGCGGTTCGTATGGCGCGGATTCACACGGGCCGCGACAAGGTCATCTCGTTCTATCGCTCGTATCACGGCAACACGGGGGCGGCCATCGTCGCGACGGGCGATTGGCGCCGAATCCCCAACGAATACGCCCGCGGTCATCTGCACGTGTTCGGACCATATCTGTATCGCAGCGAATACTGGTCGACAACTCCGGAACAGGAATCCGAGCGCGCCCTGCACCACCTCGAGCGCGTGATCCAAGCTCAAGGAGCCGACTCGATCGCGGCGTTCCTTTTCGAAACGGTTCCCGGCACCGCGGGAATCCTGACTCCCCCGCCCGGCTTCCTCAAGGGCGTCCGAGCCCTCGCTGACAAGTACGGAATCGTCCTCATCCTCGACGAGGTTATGGCCGGATTCGGCCGAACCGGCGAGTGGTTTGCCTTCGACGCTTTCGACGTCGTCCCCGACTTGGTTTCCTTCGCGAAGGGCGTCAACTCGGGTTACATCCCCGTCGGTGGCGTGCTGATTGCCGATCACATCGCGAAAACGTTCGACGAGCGCGTCTTCCCCGGCGGCCTCACCTATTCGGGCCACCCGCTCGCCACCGCCAGCATCGTCGCCGCCATCACCGCGATGGAGGACGAAGGCATCATCGAGAACGCCCGTTCCATCGGCGCCAACGTTCTGGGCCCCGGCCTTCGCGAACTGCAAGCCAAGCACGACGTCATCGGCGATGTCCGCGGTTCCGGAGTGTTCTGGGCTGTCGAGTTCGTCACCGATCGCGGGGCACGTACCCCCGTTGATGCCGCCTGGATGGGAAAGCTTCGGACGGCGCTGTTCGCCGCTGGACTCGTCCCGTTCATGGCCGACAACCGCCTGCACGTCGTGCCGCCGTGTGTCATCACCGAGGACGAGGCGCGTCGCGGACTTGCGATTATCGACCAGGTCTTGGCCGAACTGAAATAGCCGCTGCCCGTCGAACGGCACAATGCCAACTATGGACTCCGCCAAATTCAGCGCCCTGCTAGCTTCACGACGCAGCACTCGCGACTTCCTGCCGAAACCCGTTCCGCAGAACATCATCGACGCGGTTCTGACCGACGCGATGACTGCCCCGAGCTGGTCGAACACCCGCCCCTACATGGTCGCGGTGGCGACGGGGGATGCTCGCAATCGCATCTCGACCGAATTGCAGCGGCGATGGGCGATCGCCGGGGCAGCGCTTCGGGGATCGTGGTGGGACAAGGTGATGTTTTTCCTCAAGCGCGACGGTCTGCCGACGAGTGACTATCAGGTGTGGCGCCCGTATCCGAAAGACGTGCAGCCTCGTAGCCAGAAGATCGGCCG
>JAEMRP010000021.1:8367-11622 GCA_016463265.1 Microbacteriaceae bacterium
GGCTGAATCAGTTGCACCTGGCTCACGGTCGTGATGGGTCCGATTGCGAGCCCGCGATACCACCCGAAGAACGACAGGTACATCGACACCGCGCCCAGGTACACGAACGCCGCCCACTGCCACGGCGTGGCGGTGATGGGTTCGGTGGCAACCGAGACGACGGTCATGATGATCATCACGGGCGACCAGATCACGAGCGTCCACGAAATCGTTTGCCACGACCCAAGTTCACGCGACACGATTGCACCCTCGCTGTAACCGATAGCCGAGGTGACAACGGCCCCGACCAAAAGCAAGTCGGCCCATTCGAAGTGGCCGAATTCGCCCGCGGCGACGCTCGCGAACGAAATCGCCGAAACCGCACCCAGAATCGCGAACACCCAGAACCGCCCGTGAACCCTCTCGCTGGTTCGGACGACAGCGACCACGGCGGTCGCGGCGGGCAACAACCCGATGACGACAGCGGCATGCGACGCGGGAACTGTCTGCAGCGCGTACGACGTGAAGTACGGAAATCCCACGACAACGCCCGCGCCGACCACAACCAGGTGACGGACCTGGCGGGCGTTCGGAAGTTTCTGGCGGGTTGCGACCAAGACGATGGTGGCGAGTATCGCCGCGAGCACTGCGCGCCCAGAGCCGATGAACAGAGGGCTCATCCCGTCGACCGCTACGCGAGTCAGCGGAACAGTTAACGAGAACGCGAGAACCCCGAGGAAACCCCAGAAGATTCCCGACGAACGAGAGGTCAAGGGTTAAGCAGCCCCGTCGAACATTCCGGTGACCGAGCCCTCGCCGAAGACCTCGCGAATCGCGGTGGCGATTGTCGGCGCGATTGACAGGATTTCGAGACGATCCCAGCGCTTCTCTTTCGGAATCGGCAGGGAGTCCGTAACGACAACCTTGTCAATGAAGTCCGCCTGTAAGATTTCGGTCGCGGGGTCAGAGAACACCGCGTGCGTCGCCGCTACGACAACGCCCTTTGCCCCGGCGTTCTTGAGCGCCTCGGCGGCTTTGAGGATGGTTCGCCCGGTGTCGATAAGGTCATCAACGATGAGGCACACCCGGCCATCAACGTCACCGACGATTTCATGCACCGAGACCTGGTTCGCAATCATCGGATCACGGCGCTTATGGATGAGCGCGAGGGGCGCGCCAAGCTTGTCGCTCCAGATGTCAGCAACACGAACGCGACCCATGTCGGGGCTCACCACGGTCAGAGTGGACGAATCCAGTTGCGCACGGCAGTGTTCCAACAAAAGCGGCATCGCGAACAGGTGGTCGAACGGTCCGTCAAAGAACCCCTGAATCTGAGGAGCGTGGATGTCCACCGACATGATTCGGTCAGCGCCAGCAGTCTTGAACAGGTCGGCGATTAGCCGTGCCGAGATCGGCTCGCGCCCCCGGCTCTTCTTGTCTTGGCGGGCATAAGGATAGAACGGTGCGACGACGGTGATGCGCTTAGCGCTCGCGCGCTTGAGCGCGTCGACCATGATCAGCTGTTCCATCAGCCATTCGTTGATGGGGTTGCAGTGCGACTGAATGACGAACGCGTCAGTACCGCGAACGCTCTCGTCGAAACGTGCATAGATTTCGCCGTTCGCAAACGTGCGAGCTTCGGTAGGTAGAAGTGAAATGCCGAGTTCATCGGCGATGTCCAACGCGAGTTGGGGGTGGGCTCGGCCCGAAATGAGAATGAGCTTCTTTTTGCCCGCCAGCTCCATGTTGTTCATCGGACTACTCGCTTTCCTTTATCGCGTGAGTCGCGGCCTCAGCGGACGCGGTGCCTGGTCGATTGTTTTCTACCCAACCTTCGACGTTGCGCTGCCCAGCGACCGTCATTCCCAGCGACCCCGCTGGGACGTTTCGTCGAACGACGGTTCCGGCCGACGTGTAGGCGCCGTCCGCAATCGTGACGGGAGCAACAAAGACGTTGTGCGAGCCGGTGCGCACATGCGATCCAATGACGGTCGGGTGCTTGGCCACACCGTCATAGTTCGCGGTGATGGTTCCAGCACCGATGTTCGAGTTTTCGCCGACCGTCGTGTCGCCGATGTACGACAGGTGCGGAACCTTGCTGCCGCGACCGATTTGCGCATTTTTGGTTTCGACGAACGCACCAATTTTGCCGCCTTCGCCGAGGACCGTTCCGGGACGCAGGTACGAAAACGGGCCGACCGTCGCGTTCGCCTCGATGACGGCGAGGGTCGCGTCAGTTCGGGTGACGGTCGCGTTCTCGCCAATCTCGCAATCGCGAAGCGTCGAGTCGGGGCCGACCGTCGCGCAACACGCGATGCTCGTCGCTCCCTTGAGGAACGTCCCGGGCAAGATGTGGGCGTCGGGCTCGATGGACACACCACGGTCGATCCAGGTCGTTGCCGGGTCGTCGATGCTCACGCCGTTCATCTGGTGACCGCGCACAATCATCGCGTTGAGCCTCGCCTGCGCGTCGGACAATTGCGCACGGTCGTTGACCCCCGCGACGACCCACGATTCGTAGACGGGGTTCGCACCGACCGTGAGGCTGTCGGTCACGAGAAGTTCGATAACGTCCGTGAGGTATTTTTCGCCCTGAGAATTCGCGGTGCCGACCTTGGCGAGAGCGCCCTTCAGCGCCGACGCTCGAAAAACGTACGTTCCGGAATTGATTTCAGAAATGCCAAGCTCGTCTTCGGCGGCATCCTTGTGTTCAACGATGCGGCGAAATTCGCCCGCATCATCACGCACGATTCGGCCGTATCCCGATGGGTCATCGACCAGCGCCGAAAGGACCGACGCCGCACGTTCGCGCTGGCGGTGTTCATCAATGAGGTCGGTCAGGGTCTCGGCGTCCAGCAGCGGAACATCACCCGAGACAACAACGACGTCGCCGTCAAAATCAGCGAGAGCCGCGATTGCGAGTTCGACCGCTCGACCGGTTCCAGTTATGTCGTCCTGGTCGACGATAACCACGCCGTCCGACAATTCCGCGATTGCCTCGGCGACCGCGTCGCGCTCGTGACGCACGACGGCGACGGTGTGAGCTGGGTGAAGAGCGGCGACCGCCGACAACACGTGGCCAATCATCGGAACACCCGCAATGGGATGCAAAACCTTGGCCGTGGCGGATTTCATCCGCGTTCCCTCACCGGCGGCGAGAATCACCACAGCGAGAGAAGCATCGGTCATGTGACCATTCTGGCACTAGGCACTCGGCGCGCCCGCCGAAGCGCCGAGTGTCGCCGAAATTCGGGCAGAATAGAAGAGCCCTCCGGG
>JAEMRP010000144.1 GCA_016463265.1 Microbacteriaceae bacterium
CGCAAGCCCGATACGGCAAGGTCATCATCATGAGTGACGCCGATGTCGACGGTGCACACATTCGGACCCTGTTGTTGACGCTCTTCTTCAAATACATGCGACCTCTGGTAGACGCCGGCCGTGTTTATGCGGCAGTTCCGCCTCTTCACCGCATCGTGGCGATCAATCCTGGTTCCAAGGCCAACGACGTGATGTACACCTACTCTGAAGCCGAGCTGCACGCGACCTTAGACTCCCTGCGCAAAACGAAGCGCTCGTGGCAGGAACCCATTCAGCGCTACAAGGGACTTGGCGAGATGGATGCGGATCAACTTGCCGACACCACGATGAGTCTTGAGCACCGAACACTGCGGCGAGTGCGTATCGATGATGCCGAGAAGGCGACACTGATGTTCGAGTTGCTCATGGGCAACGAGGTTGCCCCGCGTCGCGAGTTCATCATCGACGGCGCACTTGATCGCGATCGAATCGACGTTTAGCGCAGTCGAGTTCCGAGGACGGACACAACGTCGCTCAACGCGGAGCCCGACCCGTCACGTTTGCCAAATTCTGTAGGAAGTTCGCGACCAGTGCCGTCGTTCGAGCAGGCTCGCGGATCCGGGCCGACGAACGCGAGAGCCAGACCCACTTCCCCCTTGAGTAGCGTGTGGGAGCGCACTCCGCCCGTTGCACGACCCTTCCCTGGGTATTCGGTCAACGGAGTGACTTTGGCGCGACCCGGGTCGGCACCGGTCAACGTCGCGCCTGCGGAAGTGATCGTCACGACGTGGGCGTCGGAGTCAGCAGACACGCTCGCAAATGAGACGACGACATCGTTTTCGGCCAGTTTGATTCCCGCGACACCAGATGCGCCGATTCCCTGTGGGCGAACGCTCGCAGCGGGGAAATGTAGCAACTGTGTGTCGAGAGTTACGAAGACGAGTTCGTGCCCATCTGGGGCCAGGTCTGCTCCGACGATGGCGTCGCCGTCATCGAGATTGATGATGGAGAAATCCGCGCGGGCCGGGAAGGTTGTTGGGTCGACTCGTTTCACGGTCCCGCGTCGAGTTCCGAGAGCCAACGGGATGTCCGAGAGAGGAACAATCGTGACGACTTTTTCACCGGGCGCGAGCCCGACCACGTAATCCGTGGCCTTCGAGCCAGACGCATAAGCGAGGGCACCCGCGGATGAGGGGAGTGCCACCGGTGTAAATCGAATAAAGCGGCCATGTGACGTGATCGCACCGACATCGCCACGAGTGGTCGTGCGGACAACTGACCGAACGACATCGTGCTTCACCCGTTTGGCTAGGGCAGAAAACTCTGATGTTGCAGGGGTCCGCAGCAATTTGCCGGTCGCGGTCAGGATGACGCTGCAGGGTTCGTCCTCGAGTTCGAGGCCTTGGCTGGCAATTGCGCCGACGACGGGCACGTCCTCGCCATCGAGCAGTGTCGTCCGCCGCGGAGTTCCATATTTGCTCGCAACGTCAGCGAGCTCGTCCGAGACAACCGTGCGGAGGGAATCCTCGTTTGACAGCAGGGTCGTGAGAGCCGAAATGTCGGTCACCAGCTCGTCCCGTTCCGATTCGAGTTCAATTCGCGAGAACTTGGTGAGTCGGCGAAGGCGCAATTCGAGGATGTAATCGGCCTGAAGTTCCGACAGGGTGAACGTCGACTGCAGTTCGGTTCGTGCGGCCGTGGCGTCGTCCGAGGCACGAATGACTCGGATTACCGCGTCGATATCGACGATGGCGCGCAGCAATCCGTCGACAAGGTGGAGGCGCTCCGTCTTGCGCTCGAGGCGATAACGCGAACGACGCGTCACAACCTGAAGTCGGTGGGCGATATAGACCCGCAACATGTCCACGAGACCAAGCGTTTCCGGTTTTCCCGCGACGAGCGCAACGTTATTGATCGAAAACCCATCCTCGAGGGGTGTCTGGCGATACAACTGGTCAAGGACAGCTTCGGGTGAAAAACCCGTTTTCACTTCGACGACAAGACGGAGACCGTTCTTGCGATCAGTGAGGTCGACCACATTGGAGATTCCGGTGATCTTCTTTTTCGTGACGCCGTCCTTGATGCGTTCGATGATGCGCTCCGGGCCGACCAAATACGGGAGCTCGGTCACAACGATTCCCGTCTTTCGTGCGGAAACCTGTTCGATCGTGGATCGCGCGCGGGTTCGAAACGCGCCCTTACCCGTCGAGTACGCGTCCCGGATTCCCTCGAGCCCGACGATGATTCCGCCGCTGGGGAGATCGGGGCCGGGGATGAGGGCCATCAGGTCGTCCAGCGACGCATCGGGGTGAGCAAGTAGGTGACGGGCCGCCGCAACGACCTCGACGAGATTGTGCGGCGCCATGTTCGTCGCCATACCGACCGCGATCCCGGCAGCGCCGTTGACGAGGAGGTTGGGGAACGCCGCGGGCAACACGTCAGGCTGAAGAAGCTGCCCGTCATAGTTCGGTACGAAGTCGACGACGTCTTCGTCGAGGCTGTCCGTCATGGCGATTGCTTCGGGGCGGAGTTTTGCTTCGGTGTAGCGCGATGCAGCGGGGCCGTCGTCGAGGGATCCGAAGTTGCCGTGACCGTCGATGAACGGAACTCGAAGACTGAAAGACTGCGCCAATCGCACGAGAGCGTCATAGATCGCACTGTCGCCGTGGGGGTGAAGCTTGCCCATGACCTCACCGACAACACGAGCGCTCTTGACGTAACCCTTTTCGGGACGCAAGCCCATCTCGGCCATTTGGTAGATGATGCGGCGCTGAACGGGCTTAAGACCGTCGCGAGCGTCCGGGAGGGCGCGAGAATAGATGACGGAGTAGGCATACTCGAGGAATGACCCCTGCATCTCGTGGGAAACGTCAACGTCATCGATACGCTCGGAAGAGGAAGGGGTTTGACTCACAG
>JAEMRP010000145.1 GCA_016463265.1 Microbacteriaceae bacterium
TTCCCGCGAGACCACCATGCTCGGCGAGGGACTCCATATGCAGCGCCTCGACAACACTTGGCAAAACGAAGCGCCAAGAACGAATAGGTTGCGACGAAACTGTGGTTGACTTTGATGTCTTGCGGCTTGTCTTGCGAGTGGTCTTGCGAGTGGTCTTGCGAGGCGTCATTGCGCCAATTTCCGAAGCGCACTTCGGTATCGACGGGCGATAGAACGACCCGCCTTCAGCTCGGCCTCAAGCGCCGGATCGTACGGAGTCAATTCGATTCCCCTGGGAGTCTCGACAACATGCAACTGGTCGCCGCGAGCAATGCGCAAGCGCACGACAAGTTCCTTCGGCAAGATAATTCCGACCGAATTTCCGACAGCTGTGACTCGAATAGCACTCATAAAAAAAGTATAACGTTTGTTTAACACAAGTCAAGTTGAAGTGCGTGACAAATTTCGTGGCGGCGAGGAACCAATTTAAAAATGGCTTTCCCTGTTCTTATTTTAAAAAGGTGAAGGGCCCTTGACCTGCGTGACATTGAATTTTGGAATTTTATTCATATGTTCTTTGGGGTATTGATTGGAGTTCGCTTTTCCAGCGACGGTAAACCGTAACGGAAGCTGGACCGGGTTGAGGGGGCAGGTCAGCGCGGCTTCGTGACTTCCCACGGGCCATCCTCGCCAACGCTGGTGATGGTGTCGCCGTCGTAACGGAACAGCCCTTGCCAACCTCCGAGCCAAAATCGTCCTGATCGATCCTGGTACGTGCATTGAATAGCGTTGGTGGTCAGGCCTTGTGCTTCCCCGAAGTTCGTGAAGTTCTTGCCGTCGTAGCGGTACACACCCGAGTTCTCGATCGGGAACCAGATGTTGCCGGCAGGATCTTCGTACAGATCCCACGCTTCCGTGCCGTTCACGCCGTCCTTCGCGGTGATGTGCGTGAACTTATCCCCGACGCGATAGCAGATGCCGTTGTGATGGGTCGCAAACCAGATCCGTCCCTGACGGTCTTCAAGTATGTCGTTCACCGAATTGTCGCAAAGGCCGTCCGCCTCCGAAATGTTTGTGCATGATTTACCGTCGTACACGAACGCTCCGCCGGGCGTGCCGAACCACATACGTCCCGCCTTGTCTTGCATGATGCACAGCACCATGCGCTCGCTCGTGACACCGACATCCAGATTCGGTTCAACCGCGGGCAGAGGGAACGCGGTGAACGTCTTCCCATCAAACCGACTCACGCCGCCGAACGTGCCGATCCAGAGCAGTCCATCGCGGTCGATGATGATGCTCCAGATGTCGTCGTGCGCGAGACCGTTTTCGGTTGTGTACGTGGTGAAACGGGCGCCGTCATACTTGATCAATCCGTGGTCCGTGCCGAACCACATGGCGTCATGCTTGTCCTGAACGATGGCACGCACCGCTTCGCCAGGAAATCCTTCATTCACGCTGAAGAACTCCACTACTTTGCCGTTGTAGCAGCCGACGCCGTCGCCGTTGGTCCCAAACCAGAGACGCCCGCTGCGGTCTTCAAAGATGCGTCGAATGAAGGGACTGAGTGGCGTCTTCGCCGCGGTCATTGAAGGACTCTTCGTCGTTGGCGGCGGTGATTGCGCAGAGGCCAGCGACTCGGTGTGCTGCTGGGCGCAACCGCACAGACACTCGCCGAGCAGCATCACGAACAGGATAAATCTGATGGTGCTCATTGGTGACACAGCCTATGTTCCGCCACGCCCGCCTGACCCGACGTCGAGATGCGGGAAAATTGCGAGATGAGTACCAGCTCGCACCCTGTTCAATGATGATTCCCGCGACGTCATAAAGTTGTCGTTGGGATGACACCCTTCGCACTTAGTCGAGTTTAGAAACCAGAACATCCTCGGCGGATACGATTGAAAGCGGAATTCACTCCAACGGATCGTGCCTCAGTAACCGTGGGGAAACTCAGTTGCGCCGACGTCGCAGCCCGAAGATGGCGCATCCAAGAAGTGCGGCCGCGCCAGGGGCGGGCGCTGCGGCGAACGTGCCTGTGTAGAAGTCCATGCTGAAACTGGATAAGGAGCCGCCCAGCGTGGACAAATTTCCAAGGGATCCATTTACAAGTTCAATCGTCCAGAGGCCGTTCACTGTCTCGCCCCAGTGTGCGTTGGTGATGTAGGTCCAGTCCAGATTGGATCGGTTGGTCGTTCGATCATTTTCGCCGCCAGTTCCAATGAGGTTTCGATCATCGTAGAAAAGCTGGTTGCGCGTGCCAGAAGGAGAAATCATCCAGCAGGCAAGATCGCCGAATGCGGCACCGATGCCGTTTGCATAGGCATTGCGGTCAGCCTGAAAGCCTGCAAATGAGAAACTGACTGCGACCTCCTCCAGTGGCATGGGGTTGTCGAACCCCGCGGTGTAGGTCGTGGTGAATGATCGCGTAAGGTCAGTAAATGCCTGATTCACAAGCAGTGAGCCCGAAGTAAGCGTCCGTTGTGCGCTCATGGCAGTGCTGCGGTTTGCGGCCATCAGCGTAAAGGCGTCGGCGTCGATTAGGCCAAAGCCATGGTTGTTGCTGAAGTTTAGTCCGGCGGCATTAGTGACCCATGTTCCGTCGTTCGCATCCACCTGACGGCTGGTGCGTGCCAGAATGTGTTTGGCCATGCGCACGTCCAAATTTGAATTGGCCTGCACGCCCAGCGCCATGATGCCGGCCACCACTGGAGTGGACGCCGATGTGCCGGTGAACTGCGTCGTGTAGTCGCCGTTTTCGCCTTGCAGCAATTCCGCCGCCGTGGGGGTTCCGTTGTATCCACGGGCATATGTTTGTCGATCGGTGGTGGCCATGCCGAACAGCGCGCCCGATCTTTGTGCGCCCGACGGCGCGGTGACAAAGGTGTTGGCTCCAAAGCTGGAATAG
>JAEMRP010000146.1 GCA_016463265.1 Microbacteriaceae bacterium
GGCACCTACGAACCCCGAATTTATTTCGGCGAGTCGTCTCCGCCCTACTCCATTGTCGGCGCAAAGGGCGCGGACGGAGCGCTAGAACTCGACTACCCGTCGGCGTCCTCCGAGTCCGAGGCGGGAAACGCGAAATACACCTTTGAAGGCGACGGCGGACCGAAGTTGGACAACATCTTCACTCGGTTGATTTACGCGATGTACTTCCAATCCGAACAGTTTTTGCTGTCGGACGCCATTTCCGACGACTCGCAAATCCTCTACGACCGTAACCCGTTGGTGCGAGTCAACAAGGTCGCGCCGTATTTGACACTCGACAACGACCCTTACCCCGCGGTTGTGGACGGACGGATCACCTGGATTGTCGATGGCTACACGACGAGCAACAACTACCCCTATTCGACGTCGGTCGACATTTCGACAGCGATTCTCGACACTTACACTCTGGGATCGACCGTCCCAAGCGGCCCGGCCAACTACATGCGCAACTCGGTCAAAGCCACGGTTGATGCCTATGACGGCACGGTCACGATTTATGCGTGGGACGAGACCGATCCAATGTTGTCGACCTGGGGAAAAATTTTTCCCGAGACACTCCAGCCTGCGAGCGAAATGAGCGCGGACCTGCTCGCGCACATCCGTTACCCATCAGACCTGTTCAAGGTCCAGCGCGCGGTTTTGGGCTCGTATCACGTGACTGACCCGGGAACCTTCTATTCGTCTGAAGACACGTGGGTGACCCCGAACGACCCGGTTTCGACCCCCGAAAACCCGACGCTTCAACCTCCGTATTATTTGACGATGCAGATGCCTGGTGCCGAAAAGCCAGCTTTCTCGTTGTACTCGACGTTCATTCCGCAGGCGACAGGCGAGAACTCGCGAAACGTGCTCTACGGTTACTTGTCGGCGAACTCTGATCCAGGTCCGGACTATGGCAAGTTGACCATGTTGACCCTGCCCAAACAGACCACGATTCCCGGACCGGGGCAGGTACAGGCACAGTTCGACTCGGACGCGACCGTAAGCCAGCAGCTCAACCTGCTGCGTCAAGGACAGACCGAGGTTGTCCCCGGAAACCTCTTGACCCTCCCGGTTGGTGGCGGACTCCTCTATGTTCAGCCGGTCTACGTGCGGTCGACGGGAGAGACCTCGTATCCGTTGCTGCGAAAGATTCTGGTGTCGTTCGGTGACTCCATTGCATTCGAAGACACGCTTCCGGCCGCGCTCGACACCCTCTTCGGTGGAAACGCTGGTGTCGATCCGGAGACCCCGGAAACACCAACGGAACCGGGAACTCCGAACGAGAACGTATCGCCACAACTTCAAGCCGCACTCGAGGAAGCACGACAAGCCCTGCTCGACCGCGCAGCGGCGTACAAGGTGAACGACCTGGTCGCCGCCGCCGAAGCGGACAAGAAACTCCAAGCCGCTTTGCAGAGGGCATACGAGCTCTCGCGCTAAACCGATTACGCGTGGCAATTGCCCCGTGATAGACTCGACCCTTGTGACGCGGGGTGGAGCAGTTCGGTAGCTCGCCGGGCTCATAACCCGGAGGTCGTAGGTTCAAATCCTGCCCCCGCAACCAAGTGAAACGGTCCCGAATTCGTTCGGGACCGTTTTTGTTGACACAAATCGCTGAGCGATAGGCTCGGAATATGGAGAAACTCAGCGTCGGGTTGGTGCAATTTTCACCGTCAGATGACGCCGCCGACAACCGGGATGTGTTGCGTGACGCGTTTAGCCACCTCGGCGACGCCGACCTCATCGTTCTTCCCGAATACTCCGCGTGGTTTCACACCGACACTGAGCGCTGGCATGACGGCGCAGAGCCCATCGACGGACCGTTCGTCATTTTTTTAGGAGAACAATCACGGGAACTCTCGGCGACCATTCTCGCCGGATTGCTTGTATCGAACGGCGACAGCATCACGAATACGGTTGTCGCGGTCGATGCCCATGGCGTGGTCGGACGATACGACAAGGTCCACTTGTACGACGCGTTCGGGGTGCTCGAATCGGCGGTTATCACCGCGGGAGACCCCGCCGAATCCCCGTTGGTCGTTGACGTCAACGGATGGTCGGTCGGCGTTCAAACCTGTTACGACCTCCGATTTCCCGAGGTCTCGCGCCGCTTGGTGGATGCGGGAGCAACAGTTCTGGCGGTTCCCGCGGATTGGGTTCCGGGTCCGCGAAAGTCGGAACACTGGCAGACACTCCTGAGGGCTCGAGCTATCGAGAACGTCTCGTGGGTTGTCGCTGCCAATCACGCCGGGTCTTCTGGAATCGGCGAATCGATGGTCGTCGACCCTCAGGGAGACGTCATCATCGAGGCCAGTGCGGGCGAAATTGTGTTAGATGTTGTCCTTGATCCCGACGCGGTCCTGGCGGCACGCCGCTCGAACCCCGCTCTTCGGAACCGTCGCTACGGGGTCGCACCTCTGTAGCTGGGGATAATTCGCCCCTTCCTCACCGAGGTGTGGCACCCTCACTGAATGCGCACTCTATTCGTCATTGCATTCGGGCTGCTCCTCGCGGGTTGCTCTGCGGGAGTCCCGCCTGAGAATGATCCGCCCGCAACACCGCCGGCGATCGCGGACACCAGTGTCCTCGTCGCGGATGCCGAGTTGTTGATTGGGGCAACGCTGAAAGATTACATTGAGGTGACGAATCAAATCGTGTCCGGTGATGCGCCGGTTTCGGCGATAAATGACTTGACAACTCCCGAGTGGGCAATCGAAGAGTCCAACGGATTCGCGGCACTCACCGCGTTGGGCCCAACCGCATCGACAGTGTCGATGTCGCGCTGGCAACTCACCGCGATGCGGGGACGACACACAGTGGTTGATGCGCTCGTTTCGGCCTGTCTGGGCAGCGCGAC
>JAEMRP010000147.1 GCA_016463265.1 Microbacteriaceae bacterium
GTGAAATCAGCATTGACCATCGCGTTCAACATCAACTACACGATCAAGGGTGGTTTTCCGTTGGAATATAAGGAGGGCCAACAGGTCACCGACATGGTGCTGAACCCTCGCTTGGTCGCCAAATTACTGACACAGTCCTATCAGGATGACGTTCCGGGGGGCGAACTCATTCCCTCCCTGTCAACGAACGCCGTCAACCTTCGGCTTGACCCCGAATTCCTCGAGCTCAACCCCGAGTTTGACGAGTTTGTTGAGAGTGCGGAACCTGCCGGGTTGATGGTACCGATTGGTAACGAGGACATCTTCGCGCAGGTATGGAAATGGATCAAGGCTGACGCCGATGCCAACGCCTTCCTTTCCGGCACGGCAGATGAGTGGGGGATGGTCGTCAACAGCAATTACCAAACCCTTGACATCAATAACGACTCAACAATCAATTCATTCCCCAAAGCCGATTTGTCGACATACCGAGAATCTGAATCCATCCCTGCACCGGGTTATGGCACATTCGAATTGCGTCCTTACGTAGCAGATCTTCACGATGGTGGTGTCCGAGCATTCCGCGGAGACTCTGGGACCAAGGTTTTTTGGGATGCTGGGAGAAGTCCAGCTGCATTTGTATCGGGGGGGGCGCAGGAGCTAGGGCGACGCTTCATGCTGACCATCACTGATCTGGCAACGGCCCAGCGCTTAGGACTCTCGACGGCAAAACTCATCAATCCGAACGGTCAAGCAGTTGAAGCGACAACCGAATCTATCAATTCGGCAATCTCCGAATTCGTAGATACAGAGGCGGGGGTAAAGGTTTCGACGGCAGAATTGACAAAGGACGAATCGTATCCCCTTGCGACCATGACGTATGCCGCAGTTGACGTTTGTCGGGCCACCATTGCTGAACTCGCGTCATACTCGGCATTTTTGAAATTTATCTCGGGCGAAGGACAAACCATCGGCAACAACGTCGGCGAGATCCCGACGGGCTACGTTCCTCTCGACAGGGCACAAAAAATGCAGGGCAAATGGGCCATGAGGGCCATCGACACCGAGGTGGCCGACCCGGTCTGCGCGGAACACGTGGAAACCACCACGACCACCGAAGTCCCCGTGACGACTGTACCCACGGATGGTGGCGAAACTCCGGTCACCCAAGTGGCAGCGGTTCCGACGGGCCCGTTCCCCGTCGACCCCAATTCAGCACTTCGGTATTCGATGATGTCAGCGCTCTGCTTTGGAATACCGATGATTGCCGGCGGGCAAGCATTAATCCGAAAGGCGAAATCCCTCTAGCGTTCGCTTTGAGTTTGACTGGAGTTCACCTTGATTGACCACCATGAAACCGTGAGATGGGTTGCCATTTCATCGCCCCTGAACTGACTGCAGGTCTGAGGCGCACCCACGAAAGGAAAACACATGAAATTCACGCTGACGACTAGGTTGGCTGCGGCCACTGGTGTCACCGCTGTTCTTCTCGGAGGTCTTGTTCCTCCGGTAGCACAGGCAGATCCGATTCCCGCAAGCGGCGCTCTCTCATTCGGCGAGCTTTCTGGTACTGGTTCTGACACGACTCAAGATGTTATGAACGGCATCTCGGTCTCTCTCGGTCGCGCTACGAACGGCCTCTGGAAACTCGCGTCGTATGACGCGACGTGGAGCGCGGACGCGACCCCCGCCACCTCCGGCACCATTCAGACCAAGAGCGATGGAAACACCGCAATCGGTCGCCCGAACGGTTCCGGCGATGGACTCGAGTCATTGTCCGTTTCAATCGGCCAGACGGCAACTCACACCGGAACTCGCTTCGGCGGCGTCGCGAGCACCTGGGCTTCAGATGGCGGCATCAACGACGTCATTGGTGACATCCAGTTCTCGCGTTCGTCTTCGGGGCCGACCATCGTCGCTGACGGCGCGGTTTCCTACGTACCGTTCGCGAAAGACGCAGTGGGTTACGCCATTTCTGCGAACTCGGTAATGCCCGCCTTGACTGTTGGTAGCTCGTCCGACGCAGCCAGTGTCGCGGGAGTAACTCCCAGCTCGCTGTGGGCGATTTACAACTGCTCGGCAACTCGCATTATCACCAAAACCGGTGCGACAACCAAGCTTGTCAATGACTCCTACTCTTTGGCAGCCGGCGAAACGTCAACTCGAATTCGCGCATATCTCCCGCAGTCTTCGTCGGGAACGGCAAAGTTCTGGCAGGGTGCCACTGGCGCTAAATTCGTCAACCCGACTGCCGCAAACCTGTACAACTGTGTTGAACGCAAGAAGTTTGTCGAGGGTGTTGACTCAAACACCTTCACGTCGGGCGCGGACTACACCGGTATTGAGGTGCAAGAGCACAGCGGTTTGGCCGTCCAAAATGACCCGGGAGCGATTACACCCTTCTCAATCCCGAACTGGGTTGCAATGTCCAAGGGCCTACCAGGAGTTACCGATCGTCGCTTCACTGCGGTACTCGGGGTACTCAACGGCGTTAACGCAACATCGACGGTTGCTGGGGGGATATTTACTCTCAACCCCGCCTTCCTGACAAACACAAATACCAGCTACCTCACCCGCACCGTGTACAACGTGGTTCCTTACCGCTTGGTCACCGATCCGTCGACTCTTGAATTCAAGATGTTCAAGGGCCGCACGTCGCTCGTTTGCTCGCAGAGTAGCGTGATCTCAAACTACGGCTACGGTCTCTTGACCGCAACCTCAGGGGTGAACTCGTGTGGCGACACGTCGCAACGAGCGCTTGCGCCTTCCACGCCAACTGTCGGCGGGGCAACCGGAG
Source organism: Microbacteriaceae bacterium (assembly GCA_016463265.1). GTDB lineage: Bacteria > Actinomycetota > Actinomycetes > Actinomycetales > Microbacteriaceae > MWH-TA3. The sequence goes on from JAEMRP010000147.1 coordinate 2,777, forward strand.
TTGCTGACGACGCGAACTCAGAGTACGACTTCGAGGTAACCGGATTCGTTTCGAACGGAACCGCCGGGGCAAAGGT
>JAEMRP010000148.1 GCA_016463265.1 Microbacteriaceae bacterium
CGGTATCGCCACTCCTGCATGCCTTCGTCAATGTCGACGAGCGATTCGCAGACCAGTCCCGCCTCGGGGTCATCACGGTGGACGGCAAGGAGCAATTCTTGCACGCGTTCGTCACCACCATACGGCGCGCTGACGTCACGATTGAGAACGTTGGCGGGCACCGCGTGCTGCCGAGCGACAAGGTAGCGAAGTGTTGAATCCCACACCGAACGACGCGCCATCGCGTTCTCGACGCGCTGACGGGCTGGCGAGCCGGCGATGAGATGTTCGCTCATTCCCATGCCGGTGCCGGACGCAGCTTTCGCCCCCGCGTGGTCACGGCGGCCAAGCACGGCCTCGAGTTCGCGGAACTGCGCGGACTGAAAACCTGACCCGGAAGACAACCGGTCGCGAAATGAATTGAACTGCAGCGGCGTCATCGTTTCAAGGATGTCGAGCTGGCTCACGCACGTTTTCAGGATGGTCCGGATGCGACCAAGCGTCGCGAGCGACGCGAAGGTCTCGCCGGCTTCGAGGGAGCGCTGTGCGGCGGTGAATTCGTGCAGAATCTGTTTGAACCAGAGTTCGTAGACCTGGTGAATTGCGATGAACAGCGGTTCGTCATGTTCGTCGGACTGCGGTTGATTGAGCGACAGCAACTCGTTGATTTTGAGGTACTGGGTGTACGTGAGGGCTTGAGTGCTCATGTGACGCGGTTTCCTTCGCTCGTGACACTTCGGTAGTCGCCACTTGCGACCAAATCGCGAGTTCGTGCCAACCCGTCCCACACCTCGACGAACGAGGTGGGAAGGGGCGCCATCGCCATTCGAATCCCGTCGGGCATCCGGAAGTCAGGGATGACCTTCGACACCGTGCGCATCGCGAGTGCGATTTGTTTCGCGTCGGGGTGGTGAACGGTGATGTGCCCGCCACGGTGGAGTGCCTCGCGAGGGGTGCCCAAACGGAACCCGAGCGGAACCAGCCATTCGTCAACGAGGCGAATCATCAATTCGGTGCCGAGTTCCGCCTTGCGGGCGATGACCGAGATGCCGGCCTCGCCAATCATGTCGAACGCGATTTGTACCGAGCGCAATCCCATGATTGACGGTGAGGCGATCTGGAAACGGCGGATGGTATCGGTCGGTTCGAAGATCGGCCCCATCGCGAATTGGTCATCTTGCGCGAACCACCCCTGAATCGGGGGCTGAAGGACGGCCTGCAATCCCTTTCGCACGAACAGCCACGCGGGGGCACCGGGACCGCTGTTTCCATATTTATAGGTACACCCAACCGCGAGGTCGACACCGTTAGCGTCAAAGTCGAGTTCGATAGACCCGATTGCGTGCGCGCAATCCCACACCACGAAGATTCCGCGTGACCGAGCGAGATCATTGATGGCTTTGATGTCGGAACGAGCACCACTGCGATACTGCACCGCTTGAAGTGTGATCACGGCGACGTCGTCGGTGAGGAACGGCTCGAGGGAGTCTGCGGTGATTCGTTCGTCGAGGGTGTCGATGGGGGCTGCTCCCGGGCCGCCCGACCCGTCGTTATCGAGCGTGACGAGTTTCATCCCGTTTGCCTCGGCAAGCCCCTGCACGATGTATCGATCGGTGGGGAAATTCGCGGAGTCGATGATTATCGTCTTCCGGCCCGAATTGGCGCGAATCGCGGCACCGACGAGCTGATACAGATTGACGCTCGTCGTGTCGCACACAAGTGTTTGGCCGGGTCCGGTTCCCAGAGCCGACGCTGCGAGCACGTCGCCGACGCTTCCCGCCTCGTCGACCCAGTGCGACCAGCCGTCAACGACCTCAGCGCCCCACTCGTCGTTCATGAACTCGCCGACGGCAGACACCGTTCCGAACGGAAGGCGACCGAGCGAGTTCCCGTCGAGGTAACAGACGTCTTCATCGTCGATGTAGAACTGGTCTCGAAAGTGCGCGAGGGAATCGGCTGCGTCGAGCGCTTCGGCGGTGGACCGCACTGTTGCGTCGCCGGGAAGGATTGGTTCGGACATGTGTACCTCTTTCGCGAGAACCTCTCGTCACACTAGCCCTATCCCGCCCGCTCCCGCTAGCGACCGCTGGATATACTTGCCGAATGTCCTCCCAGCGCATCGTCGTCGCCGGAATCGGCTATGTCGGTCTCTCTCTCGCCGTGCTGTTGGCGCAGAAGAATGAGGTCGTCGCGATCGATCTCGACGCGTCAAAGGTAGAGAAGGTCAACGATCGCGTGTCTCCGATTGAGGACGTCGAGATTTCGGCGTTCTTTGCCGACAAGGAACTGAACCTCACGGCGACGACCGACTCGATTCCCGCCATCGCTGCGGCCGACATCGTCATCGTCGCGACGCCCACGAATTATGACCAGACGGCGGACACATTCGATACGTCGAGCGTGGAGTCGGTGATTGGGCTCGTCGTCGAACACAACCCATCCGCGCTCATTGTTGTCAAGTCCACGGTGCCGGTCGGGTTTACCGAGCGCGTTCGCACCGCGTTCAATTCGGACAATATCGTGTTTTCACCCGAGTTCCTTCGTGAAGGCAGGGCGCTGTACGACAACCTGCACCCGTCGCGCATCGTCGTCGGAGACACGACGGCCCGGGGGCAAGAGTTCGCCGATTTGCTCGTTGCAGCATCGCTCGATGAGAACACACCCGTTTTGCTCGCCGAGTCGACCGACGCGGAAGCGATCAAATTGTTCTCCAACGCTTATCTCGCGCTTCGCGTCGCGTACTTCAATGAACTTGACACGTTTGCTGCCGTTCGCGGTCTTGATGCTCGTGCTGTGATCGTGGGCGTCAGCCTCGATCCGCGAATCGGTGACGGATACAACAACCCGTCGTTCGGTTACGGAGGCTATTGCT
>JAEMRP010000022.1 GCA_016463265.1 Microbacteriaceae bacterium
CCCATTCCGAACCCGCCGTGCGGGGGAACCCCGTGGCGGAAGAAGTCGAGATAGAAATCGAGTTCCTCTGGGTCGAGCCCCTTGTCTTTCGCTTGAGCGGTGAGGACGTCGATGCGGTGTTCGCGCTGTGCACCGGTCGAGATTTCGGTGCCGTTGTAGAGCAGGTCGTATGAGTTCGTGAGGTTCGGGTCGCCCTCGTGACGCATGTGATAGAACGGGCGGATCGACGTGAAGTAGTCGGTGACGAATACGAAGTCGTGCCCGAACGTTTCCTTGACATACGCCGACAACTGACGTTCGCCTTCGGGGTCGAGGTCGCCATCCGCGCGCGGCACGGTATATCCGCGGGCCTTGAGGATATCGTGCGCCTCCGAGAGAGGGATTCGAGGGAACGGGGTCGACGGAACGACAACGGGAATTCCGTAGGCCTCCTCGACCTGCGGACCGAGCTTCTCGGTGACCGCGGTGAGACCGGCGACGATGACCGACTCGTGCATCGCCATGACGTCCTCGTGCGAATCAACCCACGACATCTCGGCGTCAATCGACGTGAATTCGGTCGCGTGGCGTGAGGTAAACGACGGGTCTGCGCGGAACGCGGGTGCGATCTCGAATACCGCACCGAAACCGGCGGGCTGCGCCATTTGCTTGAAGAACTGCGGGCTCTGCGCGAGGTACGCCGTCGTCTCGAAGTATTGCATCTCGAACAGTTCGGCACGGGACTCGGAGGCACTCGCCATCAGCTTCGGCGTGTGGATCTCAATGAAGCCGTTGTCGACCCACCAGGTTCGCATCGCGTGTTCGAAGACTGTCTGGACACGGAAGATGAGGTTCGCCTCGGGGCGACGAAGGTCGAGGAAGCGCCAGTCGAGGCGCTTGTCGATGCTGGAGTCCTCGGCGATGGGCGGTTCGGGTTGAGCTTCAGCGACGACCTCGAGCGTCGAAATCTTCACCTCGAGCCCGCCGAGTTTCACCCGTTCGTCGTGCGCGAGTTGACCCGTGACGCGAATGAAGGTCCCGGCGTTGAGTGTTCCGATGAGTTCCGTGAGAGCGAGTCGCTCGGCCGAATCGGCAACCTCGGGGTCGATTTCACGAACCGCTTTCGTTACGAGCTGAACGGCTCCGGTCTCGTCACGCAAAATAACGAACTGGACCGCTTTCTGGTCGCGTACGGTGTCGACCCACCCCGCGACAATGACATCGCCATCGGCGAGAGCGGACAGGGATGCAACGGTTGAGCGCGTGACCATAAACCCAGCGTAGCGGGCGGGTTGCCCACAGTTTGCGCGGATACAATCGGGAGGGTGAGTGCCGAGCGTGTCCATCTCGTGCGCCACGGTGAGGTGAATAACCCCGGTGGCGTTCTGTACGAGCGTCTGCCGAACTTTGGACTCACTGAAAACGGTCGAACACTGGCCGAATCGGCGGTTCGTCACGTGCCTCTCGACACCATTACTGTGCTCGTCGTCAGCCCGCTTCAGCGTGCACGTGAATCCATGGCGCCGTGGGAATCTGCAACGGGAAAGACCGCGACAATCGACGAACGCGTGATCGAGCCGTGGAACGAATTCCGAGGACTCCGCATGGACGGAGGTCGCACTCTTCTCTCGCGACCGGGCCTCTGGAAGTTCCTGGCGAACCCGTTCCGTCCGTCGTGGGGCGAGCCGTATCGCGACATCGTCCAGCGCATGTTGGCGGCGATGCGGGACGCGGTCGATTCGGTCGACGGCGGTGATGTCGTGATCGTGTCTCACCAGTTGGCAATTTGGATGGTGCACCGCGCCATGTCCGACAAGTCGCTGGCGCACTGGCCTGGCACTCGACGCTGTTCGCTGTCGTCCGTGACGTCATTCCAGGTTCACCCCGCCGACTTCGTCGAATACGACTATCGCGAGGCAACCGACGTCGGTCGCGCGGTGGATTCGGGGGCGGTGTGAGGCGCGGCATTCTGACTGCGAGCCTCGTGGCCTCGCTTCTCGTCATGGGCGGGTGTGCTTCGAACGACCCTCTCGCGCAGGACGCAACGAGTGCGAATTTCACCTCTGCTGACGGAACCGTGACCGAAGTCGCGCCCGCAAATCGCGGCGATGCGGTGTCGTTCGAATCCAGCGATATGACGGACGGGTCGACCGTGAGCTCCGAGGATTATCGCGGCTCGGTGTTGGTCGTCAACTTTTGGTATGCGGCGTGCCCCCCGTGCCGTGCGGAAGCGCCGGACCTTGCCGGACTGGCCACCGTCTACGCCGACCAGGGAGTTCGCTTTCTCGGGGTGAACGTCTACGACAACGCGTCGGGGGCACAATCGTTCGAGAAGACTTTCGAGATCCCTTACCCCAGCGCTCTCGACGCGGACACGGGCGAACTGCGACTCGCGTTTGCGGGGGACCTCCCGCCGAGCGGAATCCCCACCACCTTTATCGTCGATCGAGACGGTCGGATCGCGGCGCGTTTACTGGGCTATATCTATGACCGCTCGATGTTTGAGGACATGCTCGATCGCGTTGTCGCCGAGGCCACCCCGTGATCGACAACGTCGGCGAAATCGTGTTCTCGGGCGACCTCTTCATCGCGCTGCCCATCGCGTTCCTCGCCGGATTGCTCGCGTTTCTCTCGCCCTGCATCATCCCTCTCGTGCCCGGATACATCGCCTACGTCTCTGGTTTTGCCATCACCGCCGAGCCGGCACCGGCCGATCGCCGCCGAGTCCTTCTCGGGGTTCTCGGCTTTGTCGCGGGTATGGGCGCCGTATTCATCTCGTTGTCGGTGATGTTCGGGACTCTCGGACTCTTGCTGATTCCCTATCTCGACATCGTGTTGCGGGTGTCGGGCGTGCTTCTCATTCTTTTGGGCATCATCTTCGCCGGGGGAATCCCGGCACTGCAACGGGATTTCCTTCCGCAGTGGAAAACGCGCGCCGGAGTATGGGGTTCGCCGCTTCTCGGAATCGTGTTCGCCATCGGGTGGGTTCCCTGCGTCGGCCCGACACTTGTTGCCGTGCAAACCCTCGCGTTGAGTTCCCACGACCCCGCGCGCGCGGCGGTTTTGGGCGTCGCCTACTGGCTCGGGCTCGCACTTCCGTTCGTGGTTGTTGCGCTGTTGCTCGGTCGAATCCTTCCCGCTCTCGCGTGGGTGCGACGACACATCAAAACCATCAACGTCGCGGGCGGCGCTCTCCTCGTTCTCATCGGTGTCCTCATGGTCCTCGGCATCTGGCGCGAACTGCTGTCCTGGGCGGGGGTGTTCCTGAGTGGCTTCACGTCGACCCTCTGACCCGGCGTCTCTGCAACCCGTCGACCTCGCCGATTCTACGAGCGACTTCGATTCGCCGGACGCCCCGCGCAAGAATCGTCTCGACGCTCCGATTAGCGGACCCAAGCTCGGGCCGCTCGAGTTCGTGCGCTGGGTGTGGCGCGTGCTCACGTCGATGCGCACCGCGATCATTTTGCTCGTGTTGGTGGCGTTCGCGTCAATCCCCGGTTCACTCGTCCCGCAACGCTCGTCCGACCCGAACGGGGTGATTGTCTTTAGAGACGCCAACCCCGAACTCTTCCAGTTCTACGAGTCGATCCAACTGTTTGACACCTTCACCTCGGTCTGGTTCTCGGCAATTTATTTGCTGTTGTTCATTTCGTTGATCGGGTGCATTGTCCCGCGCACGCTGTACCACTGGCGAATCCTGCTGGCCGAGCCGGCTGCCGAACCCGCATCGTGGGTGCGACTTCCTTTCCGCCGACGTGAACCGGCCGTCGGGGGAACCGCGGCGTCTCTCGACCTGGCGGAGGCCGTATTGCGCTCTGCGCACTATCGAGTCGTCCGGAATGACACATCGATTCGTGCCGAGTTCGGCTATTTACGCGAAACGGGGAACCTCGTGTTCCACGTGGCACTCGTCGGAGTTTTGGCGACACTAGCTGTCACCGGTGGGTACGGCTGGAGCGGCCAACGAGTGATTATCGAAGGCCAAACGTTCACGAATCAACTCGCGTCGTTCGATTCGTTTCACCCCGGGTCGTGGTTCTCCGAACAGCAACTCGAACCGTACGGCGTGACGCTCCAGTCGTTCACGGCGGAATACACGCAAGATGCCGTCAACGACGCGTGGATGCCGATTGACTTCACGGCGAAGGTCTCGGTCGCCGAGGGGGATGCGACCCGCGAAGTGGTGCTCAAGGTCAACGAGCCGCTGGCCGCTGGCAATTCACAGATGTACCTGTTGGGGAACGGCTATGCTCCCGTCATCACCGTGCGCGACCCGCAGGGAACCGTCGTGTTTGATCAGCCCGTCGTTTTCCTCAGTCAAGACTCCAACCTCACGAGCATCGGCGTGGTGAAGGTCCCCGACGGATTGTCGGAGCAACTCGGCATGCAGGGGTTCTTCTACCCCTCCGCGGTCGACCTCGATTCGGGTGCCCTGTCGTCGAACAATCCCGAACCCACCAACCCGACGGTGACGTTCAACATTTACACGGGCGACCTTGGGCTCGACTCGGGGGTGACCGCCAACGTGTTCCAACTCCCCGTCGAGTCACTCACGCAGATTACCGGGCGACACACGGGCAACGACGTCATGTTGACTCCGGGCGACGTGTTCGAACTGCCCGGCGGTCTCGGTTCGATCGAGTTCACGTCACTGCGCCGGTTCATCGGTGTCGAAATCCGTCATGACCCAACACAAATGGGTGTCGCGATCAGCCTCTTCTTTGTTGTCGCGGGATTGCTCGCATCGCTGGGGACCCGCCGTCGTCGCGTGTGGATTCGTGCCCGCGGAACGGCGCGCACGCCGGAACTCGAATGGGGTGGGATGTCGCGCGGTGACGACCCTCGCCTCGACGCGTCGCTTGATCGACTCGTGGAGAAAACGCTCCCGCCATCTGCCGCTAAAATAAGAGGTAAATGACGAACACCCTCGAATCCATTTCTCTCATCGCCACTTATTCCGCGATGGCGGTGTACACCCTCGCGTTTATCCTCTTCACGGTCGACCTAGCTGGTCGCGCCGCTTCGGATGGTCAGTCCCCACCGACTAGGTGGCTTCGCAGCGGGATGGCGGTTCTCCTCCTCGGGTTTGCGATTCACTTCGGGGCGGTTATCACCCGCGGAATCTCGGCCCATCGCGTGCCGTGGGCGAACATGTACGAGTTCGGCCTGACCGCAACACTCGTGTTGGTAGGAGTGTTCCTCGGAATCAACATCTGGCGTGACGTGCGTTTCGTCGGTGCTTTCGTATCAGGGTTTGCGATCCTCGCGCTCGGTATCGTCGCCGTCAACTTCTATGTCGCGGTGTCGCCCCTACCCCCTGCGCTACAGAGCTACTGGCTCGTCATCCACGTGTGTGTTGCGGTGTTGGGAACCGGATTTTTCGCGACGGGTGCCGCGCTGTCAGCGTCGCAACTGTTTCAACAATCGCGTGAAGAGGGCAAACTGCAGACTCGCTCGTGGCGATTCCTGGCGGCGTTCCCATCCTCCGAAACCCTCGAAGCGCTCGCCTACCGAATCATTGTGATCGGATTCGTCTTCTGGACCTTCACGGTCATCGCGGGCGGAATCTGGGCCGAGCGCGCGTGGGGACGCTATTGGGGCTGGGACACGAAAGAAGTTTGGTCATTCATAATCTGGACACTCTTCGCTGGTTACATCCACGCTCGCGCGACGCGTGGCTGGCGCGGACGCCCCGCCGCGATATTGAGCCTCGTCGGTTTCGGTGCCGTTCTGTTCAACTACGGAATCGTGAACGTATTCTTCAAAGGCCTGCATGCCTATTCGGGCCTCTAAAGCAACGCGAGGCACCGGGCGGCACGATCGTGCCACCACTGTTCGCGCTCGGGGCTGACCTTCAGTTCTTCGGCGGCTTTTTCGTCGACGATTCCGGGCGTTGCCGCAAACGTTCCACCGTCGGTGAGCGGAGGGAGGACATCGCGCTCGAACAGCACATTCGTCGCGATGCCGCAGTCGTAGTCGAGGTGTTCGATTCGCATTGCGAGGTCGACCGACGCCCCAAGACCGATAGACGATTCCAGCGCGCTCGAGACGACCACGGGCAGCCCCGCCTCGTCGATGAGGTTCAGAACGCGTCGAACACCGCCAAGCGGCGCTACCTTGATCACAAGAATGTCCGCTGCACCTGCTCGAGCGACCGCAACCGGGTCGGTCGCCTTTCGAACGCTCTCGTCCGCGGCGATTGCAATTCCTAAACCGTGAACGCGCGTGCGGATCTCGTAAAGTTCGTCGACGCTCATGCAGGGCTGTTCAACATATTCGAGGTCGAATTGTTCCAGTGCGCGAATCGCGTGTTCCGCTTCGTCAACGTTCCAGCCGCCGTTCGCGTCGATGCGAACACGACCGCCCGAACCGACAAAACTGCGAGCGGCGCGAACTCGCGCGATGTCGTCCTCGAGGGCTTGACCGGGTTCGGCGACTTTCACCTTGACCGTGCGGAAATCACCGAATCGTTCGAGAATCGTCGGGACATCGGCCGCGTCGACCGCGGGCAGTGTGGCGTTGGACCGAACGACCTCCCGGAATACGGGTCGCTCCTCGATGCTCGGAAGTTGGTTCCAGGCTTGTTCGATCGCGCACGCGAGCCACGGAGCGGACTCGGCGTCGTCGTATTCGGTGAACGCGGCGAATTCGCCCCACGACGACGGGGTCGAACCGGCGATGAGCATCGTCTCTCGCACGTCGAGACCACGAAACCGGGTCCGCATCGGAAGCGCAACGACCCGCACGTTCGCGAGAAGCTCGTCGACGGAGGGAAGCTTCATGACTCAAACATATCCGTGAAGTAATAACCTGAACGTATGACAAATGCCGTCAGCGACCTCTTTGACTCGACCCAGTGGACCGTTGTGCCCGGATTCGAGGATATGACGGACGTGACGTATCACCAGTCCGCCGATCAGGGCATCGCGCGAGTTGCGTTCAATCGCCCCGAGGTGCGCAACGCGTTCCGGCCCCACACCGTCGACGAGTTGTACCGCGCGCTTGACGACGCGCGCCTCAACCCGCGGCTCGGTGTCGTGTTGTTGACGGGGAACGGACCGAGCGCGAAAGACGGCGGCTGGGCCTTCTGTTCCGGGGGTGACCAGCGTGTTCGCGGCGCAGACGGCTACAAGTACGCCGAGGGCGAGACCGCGGACACGATCGACGGCGCTCGCGGCGGACGCCTTCACATCCTCGAGGTTCAGCGCCTCATTCGGTTTATGCCCAAGGTTGTTATTGCGTTGATACCCGGCTGGGCTGCTGGTGGCGGGCACTCTCTTCACGTCGTTTGTGACCTGTCAATCGCGGGCCGTGAACACGCCCGCTTTAAGCAGACCGATGCGACGGTCGGTTCGTTCGACGCCGGCTACGGTAGCGCGTATTTCGCTCGCCAGGTCGGTCAAAAGTTCGCGCGTGAGGTGTTTTTCCTCGCCGACGAATACGACGCACAGCGGGCCCACGACATCGGTTCGGTGAACGCGGTCGTCACGCACAGCGAACTCGAATCGACTGGAATCGCTTGGGCGCGCAAGGTTCTTGCCCAAAGCCCCACAGCGATTCGAATGCTCAAGTTCGCGTTCAACGCGGTCGACGACGGACTCGTCGGTCAGCAGGTGTTCGCGGGGGAAGCCACTCGCCTCGCCTACGGAACCTCTGAAGCGGTCGAAGGCCGGGACGCCTTCCTCGAGAAGCGCGACCCCGACTGGGGCGCCTTCCCCTGGCAGATCTGACCGTGACGCTTACGGAACTTCCCGACCACGAACTCGAGCCAATTCGAGACGCGTTGACCAACGGCATCACGGTCAAAACGAGCGGTTCGACCGCGCGACCGAAGCGGGTGCGTTTGAGGGGCTCGGCTTTGATTTCTTCGGCGCGAGCCACCTCCGACGAAATCGGAGAGGGCGGATGGGTTCTCGCCCTTCCTCTGACGTACATCGCGGGAATCATGGTTGTCGTTCGATCACTTGTCGCCGAAACTCCGTTGGTCGACGCCCGCCGCGAGCCGTTCGATGTCCGCGAATTTGCGACGCTGGCGGCCAGCCTCGCTGACGGGATCTGGTTCACGGCACTGGTCCCCGCGCAGCTCGTTCGACTGGTGGATCTCGCCGAAGGCGACACTGATGCCCGCGACGCGCTCCGACGCTTTTCTCGAATCCTGGTGGGCGGTCAAGCAATCCCCAGCGGACTCATCGACCGCGCAACGGCACTGGGTATTCGCGTGACGAAAACTTACGGGTCCGCCGAGACCGCGGGCGGCGTCGTCTACGACGGTCGACCCATCGGAGACACTCGTGTTCGCATCGCGGAGAACGGTCGCGTAATCATCGCAACGTCGAGCCTCGCTGACGAGTATCTCGGCGATACGGAACTGACCGCAACGAGCTTTCGGGTTGACGACGGAACGCGCTGGTGGCACACCACCGATGCCGGAGAGTTGACGGACGATGAACTGGTAATTCTCGGGCGAATGGACGACGTCATCATCACGGGCGGAATCAAGGTCTCGCTCGGGGATATCGACCGCGTGCTCGAATCCGCCGGCATCGACGCCGTTGCGAGTTGGTTCACCGACGGGACGTGGGGTCAGGTTCCCGCGCTCGTGTCGACGTCGAACCTTGATCGCGAGGTCGTACGCGACCTCATCGAGCGGGAATTGTCGAAAGCGGCCCGCCCCTATCGATTCGTCACGGTGCTGGAACTGCCGAGATTGTCATCAGGGAAAATCGATCGACGCGCGCTAAACGAACTCGTCGCGGGGGACGAATCGTAGAATTACCCCATGGCAACTCGTAGCTCAAAAAAGAAGCGTCCGTCCGGTAACCGAAGCGGTCGACCCGGCACACAGAAAATCGTCGCGCACGGCGCACAGGCTCAGGCAACCGTTCGCCCCGCGAAGTTCGGGGACTGGGTCTCGGCGGCACGCCCCTCGACGCTCGGTCTCGGGGTCGCACCGGTGCTGTTGGGGTGGGGAGTCGCAATCCTGCAGTTCCTGCTCGACGACATCAACCCGTGGGACATCCTGCCTCTGTCGGTCGTCGCCCTCTGTTTCGTCGTCGCGCTCGCGCTGCAAATCGGCGTGAACTTTGCCAATGACTATTCGGACGGCATTCGTGGAACCGATGCGCATCGCGTCGGCCCCACCCGGCTCACGGCATCTGGCGCCGCTCCGGCCAAACAGGTTCGACTCGCCGCATTCATCTTTTTTGGAGTTGCCGCGGTCGCGGGGGTTGGCATCACTGTTCTCACGCAGGTCTGGTGGCTGCCCGCCGTTGGCGCTGCTGCTATCGCGGCCGCCTGGTTCTACACCGGTGGTAAAAAGCCCTACGGCTACTCGGGCCTAGGCGAAATCATGGTTTTCATATTTTTTGGGCTCGTCGCGACCACGGGGACCGCGTTTCTTCTTGTGCAGGCGGTATGGATCGACAGCATCCTCGCCGGCGTCGCGATGGGACTGTTCTCGATGGCGGTTCTGCACATCAACAACGTGCGCGACCGTGCCACCGATATCGCCGCGGGCAAGCGGACGCTCGCAACCCGGATTCCGCTCTGGCTTGGTCGTGTCTTGTACACGCTTCTCGTTCTCGCACCGTTCGGAATCCTCACCTATTTCTCGCTAATCCTGATCTCAGCGGGTTGGACGTTCTTCGCTCTGTTCATCGCCGCACCCGCGTTGCTCATCACCTGGACGGCAACGACTGCGCGCGAGTACGTCCTCGTACTGAAACTGACGGTGTGGACGAGCCTCGCTTACGCGGCGTTGCTTGCCTACGCGTTCGCCTTCTAATTAGCACTCGACGACATTGACGGCCAGACCGCCCGTCGACGTTTCTTTGTACTTGGTCGACATATCGAGTCCTGTTTGGCGCATCGTCTCGATGACGGTATCGAGCGAAATCTTGTGCGAGCCGTCACCGGCGAGGGCGAGGCGCACGGCCGCAACAGCGGTTCCCGCCGCAATCGCGTTGCGTTCGATGCACGGCATCTGAACGAGCCCGCCGACCGGGTCGCAGGTCAATCCAAGGTTGTGTTCCATCGCGATTTCGGCTGCGTTCTCGATTTGACGAGGAGTCCCACCGAGAATTGCGGCGAGCCCAGCGGCAGCCATTGAACAGGCCGAGCCGACCTCGCCCTGACAACCTGCCTCGGCACCTGAGATGCTGGCGTTTCGCTTGTACAGCGTGCCGATGGCACCCGCGGTGAGCAAATAATCACGTTCAATTCGTTCTCGAGAGATCTTCTTGAACCGCTCCGCAAAGTACCCGACGGCGGGGATGATTCCCGCAGCGCCATTGGTCGGGGCCGTCACGACCCGCATCCCAGCAGCGTTCTCTTCGTTCACCGCGATCGCGAATGCTTGTAGCCACTCGTTACTCAGCGAACCAGGTTCTTCCGTTTCTTCTTGTGATTGGAGGTGTCGTGCAAGGCCAGCTGCTCGGCGTGTGACGTTCAGCGAGCCGGGCAAGACGCCGTCGTGCTGGAGACCGGCCTCAATGCACGACGACATCGCCGACCAGATGTTGGCAAGACGTGAGTCAACAACCTCGTCACCATAAATCGCAACGGCATTGGCGTGCGCCATGTCGGCGATGCTCATGCCGGTTGAATCACACAGGGCAATGAGTTCGTCGCCGTTGTCGAATGGGTAGGGGAGCGTCGTGTCGGTGGGCGCGGCAGGTTGACCAATCTCGTCGTCGGCTTCGACGAAACCACCACCGACAGAGAAATATGTTCGTGAAAACAATTCGTTCCCAACCGCGTCGAGTGCTTCGTAGGTCATGGCGTTCGAGTGCTGAGGCAAGCGTGTCATGGGTCGAAGTTCGATGTCGGATTCCGCAAACGGGATCGTTCGACCTCCCACGGTGACAACACCCGTCTGCACCGCGCGATCCATCGCGGTGATGACCGATGAAGGGTCGCACGTTTCGGGGGCAGCCCCTTCGAGACCAGCGATGATGGCGTTTGTTGTGCCGTGCCCGACGCCCGTTGCGCCGAGCGAGCCGAAGAGTGACACGCGAACGCGAGCGGTCGCGTCGAGCTGACCAGATTCGGTCAGTTCACCGACGAACCGCCGCGCGGCGCGCATCGGTCCAACCGTGTGCGAACTCGATGGGCCAACGCCGACGGTGA
>JAEMRP010000149.1 GCA_016463265.1 Microbacteriaceae bacterium
AGTCCGGCCCAATCGTTCCACTTGTTGTTGTGGAAAATCTGTCGGTGAGCCGCTTCGTGCGCAATGAAGCCGTACTGGGCTCCGAGAACTCCGAGCAATCCGGCGATGAGGAACGCGACGCCGATCACAAGATCGTCGTGAAGTTCGGATGCCCCCACAAAGCCTCCAGCAACCCACAGTCCGACCGCAAGGACAGAGATGACCGCGAGGCGAATGACATAGAAACTCGGATTCCTTTTCAAGAGGCCGGCTGCTTTGACGCGGATGAGAAGTTCGGTGTAGTTGGACGTGAGAGGGGTGAGGATAGTTGCGCTCATTGTTTGAGTTTAGGGGGTTTTTCTATGAGTTGCCCCTGTGTGTCGTTACCGAACAAACGTGGCGAACAACCCCATGACCAGTCCGAGCGACGCCCCCCACACGATGACCTCGATGACCGAGCGTCGGAACCCAAAGAGTGCCGTCGCCGCCGCAAGCGCGATCGTGATTCCGGCGACATCGAGTGACTGGTTTGTGGGGAGAAAGACGTTCTGCGCGAACACCAACGCGAGGCTCAGCACGACACCGACAACAGCCGCGTTGATGGCGGTGAGCGGGCCGGCAAACGCCGTGCGGTGTCGAGTCGCCTCGACGTAGGGGCCACCGGCCAGGATGAAAAAGAACGACGGCAAGAAAGTAAACCACGTCGCGACGATGGCCGCGAGAACCCCTGAAACCCAGGACGTGCCCGCACCGAGGAATTCTCCAACGAAACCGCCGACGAAACCAACGAAACTGACGAACATGATGAGTGGTCCTGGTGTTGTTTCACCAAGTGCGAGGCCGTCGACCATTTGAGCGGGCGTCGCCCATCCAGCGCTCACCGCTCCATGGAAAACGTAGGGGAGGACGGCGTACGCTCCCCCGAACGTGAGAAGTGCGGCTCCGGAGAAAAACAGTGCCATCTCGACGAGTGAGTTGTCCGGACCGAGAGTCAGCAACAATGCTCCCACCGGCAACAACCACGCGGCGAGCGATGCGGCGATGGTCCGAACCAGACGCCATCTCGTGATTCGAGCGTGTGGCGGGGTTGCCGTCTCGTCATCGATTATTGCTGGTCCGCCAGCGGTGGCGGTCGGAGTGTGGCTACTTCCAGCTTGAAAAACGTGGGGTGCGATGCGCGAACCAAAAATCCCGATCACGACCGCGACCGCGAGGACGAGCGGAAACAGAGCGCCCGAAGTCAGCATCGCGATTGTCGAAATTCCGGCGATTACCCACAAGGCTGGATGCCGAAGCGACCGCGACCCGATGCGAAAAACCGCCTGGGCAATGATGGCAACAACAACGGGCTTGATGGCAGCAAAAATGCCCATAACGATTGCCGTCTCCCCGAACACGAGGTACAACCACGTCAGGGCGATGAGAATGACCAGTGACGGCAGGACAAACAGGGTCCCCGCGAGGATTCCCCCGCGCACCCCGTGCATGAGCCACCCGATGTAAGTGACGAGCTGTTGCGCCTCGGGGCCAGGTAGGACCATGCAGTAATTGAGTGCGTGCAGAAAGCGCTTCTCTGAGATCCATCGCCGTTTGACGACGACCTCGTCGTGCAACATCGAGATTTGGCCAGCCGGACCGCCAAAACTGGTGAGACCGAGTTTCCACCAATACGCGAGTGCATCGCGAAAAGGAATGGTCGGAGTGGACACGTCCTCAGTCTGACAGACCCGACTCAGACAGAACAGCCGCTAGACCGCGATTGACAACGTGACATTGACGAGGTCGCCGACGGACAGCTTTTCGGGAAGCCTCACCGAATTCTTGATGGGCACCAGATACCCACCGTCTTTGGGAAACAATGAGGTCGTCACCGTCGACGAGCCGATTGTCACTGTCACCGGAATCACACCCCACCCGTAGGTGACCATCGATGCGACCTCGGCGATTCTCGCCGCCTCGACGTCTGGCACACGCACAAAGTAAAACGGGGACGGCCCGCGCCACTCGAACATGTCGCCCGAGAACGTGAGTTTCACGAGCACAGGCTAACAGTGAGGCCCGTTGAGACGTAGATTGGACACATTATGACCCGCATCGACGTTCAATTGGATCTGCCTCACGGCATCGACCACGTGTGGGACCGCCTCACAGATTGGCAGTCGCACTCCGCGTGGATTCCCAACACGGTCGTCACCGTCACGAAGGGAACCAACGGGATTGGAACCGAATTTGTCGGGCTCACCCATCTCGGGCCGCTTCGGCTCGACGACCCCATGACGGTGACAGAGTCGCGTCCCCCGAAAAGCGGCCGTGCGTCGTGCGTGGTCACAAAAACCGGTCTGGTGCTGGTAGGCACCGCGGGATTTGAGTTGACCGCACTGACTGACTCCACGACTCGCCTCGACTGGTTCGAGGACGTTCACCTCAAACCAAAGGTCATCTTCTGGTGGACGGCGCCGTTCGTTCTCGCTATCGGAACAATCGCATTCCGTTCTGCCCTTAACGCCTTCGCGCGCACCCTTTAACGACGGGTGCCCCCAACTTTCGCCAGGGGCACGCGAGGTGAAAACCGTTACTTGACGGGCTCGCCGAATGCGTTGGCGCCCGGCTGGCTGTCTTTCACGAGTTGAACCAACAGCATGATCCAGCCCACGATCGGAATCAGGATGAAGAGGTAGTAGGTGCCCTTACGCCCCGCGTCGTGCAAACGACGCCAGGTGAGCGCCAGCGACGGAACCAGAATGGCGAGTTGCCACAGGTTCGATGGTAGCGAGGATTGCGTGAACGACATTCCGTCAACAACGACCG
>JAEMRP010000150.1:0-1745 GCA_016463265.1 Microbacteriaceae bacterium
CTCCAAATCGACCACTGGCGACCTGTTTTATTGCGCTGCGCCGCTCGGGGTCCAACAAACGGTCGACCGATTCGCCGCCCTCTCCTGTGTTCGATCGAGCGCCAAGCCGGTTCATCGCGATTGCGAGCGTCTCGTGCATCTCTTGAGAAATGGCTCCGTAGGACATCGCTCCCGTTGAAAACCGACGAATAATGTCGTGTGCTGATTCGACCTCGTCGAGTGGAACCGATGCGCGATCAGCGGCAAAGCGGAAAAGTCCCCGAAGCGTCATGAGACGTTCCGCCTGTTCATCTACGGCCTTGGTGTAATCGCGGAAGATGTCGTAGCGCTTCTCACGCGTCGCGTGTTGCAACTTGAACACTGTCTCTGGGTTGAAGAGGTGCGGAGGTCCTTCGCGTCGCCAGGAGTACTCGCCGCCCACCGAAAGAACTTCGTGGAAAGTCGCTGGGTTACCGTAGGCGACCTCGTGCCGCCGACGTGTTTCTTCGGCGATAATGTCCATCGTCACACCACCGAGAATGCTCGTGACACCGGTGAAATAGCGATCGACCACGTCCGTACTGAGACCAACCGCCTCGAATGCCTGCGCGCCGGCGTAGGACGCGACCGTGGAGATACCCATCTTTGACATTGTCTTGAGCAGTCCTTTGCCCAATGCGTAGATGATGTTGGCAACAGCCTCTTCTGGAGTGATCCCGGTGATGAGGCCTGTTCGAACCAACAGTTCTGCGGTCTCCATTGCGAGGTAGGGGTTGATCGCCGATGCACCGAATCCGACAAGTGTTGAAACGTGGTGTACCTCTCGGACGTCTCCCGCCTCGACAATGAGGGACGACTGCATCCGCCGACCGGTTCGAATCAGGTGGTGGTGAATTGCCGACAACATCAGGAGCGAGGGGATTGGGGCGAAGTCTTTATCAGAGTCCCGGTCGCTGAGAACAACGAACATCGCTCCATCGTCGAGTGCCGAATCAACCTCCGCGCACATCTGGTCGAGCCGTCGCTCCATCGCCTGCGCGCCCTCGTCGATTCGATACAGCCCCGAGACGACGTGGGTCACGGGCCGTCCGTCGTGTTGCAGGTGAATTATCTTGGCCAGTTCATCGTTGTCGATGACGGGAAAGGGCAGAGCAACCTGACGTGCGTGGCCCGGTGTTGCATCCAACAAGTTCCGTTCAGGACCGAGCCCAACGTGCAACGATGTCACGATTTCTTCACGAATTGCATCAAGTGGTGGGTTGGTGACTTGCGCAAACTGTTGGGCAAAATAGTCGAACAAGAGTCGCGGGCGTTCGGACAGCACCGCCACCGGTGAGTCGCTCCCCATCGCACCCAGGGGTTCCGCGCCGGATTGCGCCATCGGCATAATCAGAACTCGCACTTCTTCTTCCGTGTAACCGAAGGTCTTCTGGCGTCGTTGGACGGACGGAGCGGTGTGAATAATATGTTCGCGCCACGGGAGTTCCTCGAGCGCGATCGCGTTATCTCGAGCCCATTCCCCCCAGGGGCCGGCGGTCGCAACAGACTGCTTGATTTCAGCATCCTCGATGATGCGACCGCCGACCGTGTCCACGAGGAACATCCGTCCCGGCTGAAGGCGTCCTTTGCGAATTACCTTTTTAGGGTCAACGTCATAAACGCCAATCTCTGACGCCAAGACCACGAGTCCGTCGTCAGTGACGAGGAAACGGCCCGGTCGCAGACCGTTCCGATCCAGGGTGGCGCCGGCAATTGTGCCATCAGAG
>JAEMRP010000150.1:1755-2764 GCA_016463265.1 Microbacteriaceae bacterium
CCATTAGTGACGAGTGATAACGGTAAAAGTCTCGTCGCGCGGGATCCATTGATTCGTCGTTTTCCCAGGCCTCGGGGACCATCATCATGATTGCATGAGGCAACGACCGCCCGGCCAGCTCGAGGAGTTCTACCACCTCGTCGAACGACGCCGAGTCGCTCGCGCCGTCGGTCACAATCGGAAAAAGAGACGTCAAATCACCGAGTACACCCGACGACAATTGCGACTGACGTGCGCGCATCCAGTTCCGGTTCGCGTTGATCGTGTTTATTTCTCCGTTGTGTGCGATGTAACGGAAGGGTTGAGCGAGCGGCCAGGACGGAAAGGTGTTGGTCGAGAAACGCGAGTGAACAATCGCCAGTGCGGACTCAATCCGGTCGTCCGAGAGGTCGGGAAAAAACGGCTCGAGTTGAAGTGTCGTCACCATCCCTTTGTAGACAATCGTCCGACTGGACAGCGACGGGAAATACGTCCCCAACTCACGCTCGGCGCGCTTGCGCAGCCGAAATGTTTTTCTATCGAGGTCGATACCCGACGCAGTGCCGTTGGCGTCCGACAGAAACAGTTGTTCGAAGGCGGGCATTACTTCCCGTGCCAGACTTCCGAGTTGGGTGGGGTCGGTTGGGACAGACCGCCAACCCAGAACGGAAAGCCCTTCGCTTAACGCGATCTCTGCGATTCGCGCCTTTTCGGATTCTCGCTGTGCCTTATTGAGCGGTAGGAACGCGATTCCAGCGGCGTAAAGGCCGGGTACCGGTAAAGCGAATGGAAGCACCGAGCGAAAGAAGCGGTCCGGAACCTGAATTTGAATTCCTGCTCCGTCGCCGGTACCAGCGTCAGAGCCGACCGCGCCTCGGTGCTCGAGATTTCGGAGGCTTGACAGCGCGACAGCGATGATGTCGTGTCCCGCCGAGCCACGCATCGTGGCGACCATCGCGAACCCACACGAGTCCTTCTCGTGGGAAGGGTTATACAGACCAGTTCGCTGGGGAACGGCGCTGAAGCGATT
>JAEMRP010000151.1 GCA_016463265.1 Microbacteriaceae bacterium
TGTTCGCTCTGGTGCGGAACAAACGCGAGAGTTTCGTCGACGAACCGCCCGAGAGAATTGACACCTTTCGACATACGCTCATCGCGGAGTTCCGCGATGCTCAGTGCCGAAATCACCGTGAGGTGGCGTGTCGCCCGAGTCATCGCGACCGCGATAAGGCGCGCTCCATCCTCCGTCGACAGCGAACCGAGGTCACTGAGGACGCGACCGTGGGGGCTGCGACCAAAACCGAGGGCAAAAATCACCCGATCGCGCGTCACCGCCGACGCTTGTTGCAAACTGAGTACGACGAATGGCGCATCCGCGTGACGGGTGAAGAAATCCTGCAGTGTCCGGTTCGCTGGCAATGCGCCGTGGATCGCTTCCTGCACGCGCGCCACGGTAACGGATGACGCGCTGATCACCATGAGCGAGTGCTCTGGGTGAAGCGTCGCATGCTCGACGACGTTCGCAACAATGGCATCGAGTTCGGTGGCGGTCGCTTCAATACGGCCTGTCTTTTCGTCGAGCGGACCTTTGCCCTCGACGGTGATAAACGACAATCCGCTTTCGCCGAGTGACGCCGAGGCGAGGGGCCACGCGCGTAAGCCTCCCGAATACATCTGACGAGAAATCTGTGCAGCGAGTCCGGTCCCGAGAGGACGGTACGACATCGACATCGCGTGGGTCGGCAGAATCTGCGCGAGTTCGGCCAGCGCCGAGCGCGACCCCAGCCCGGCATCAACCGAATCGTCCGGAGTCACGGTAAACGAGGTCGGACGGTCGGTGACGGGGTCACCGAATGTGACAATCTGGTCACCGCGGGAAATCGCGGGGGCAACCTCGGCGACCGACATCGCCCCGGCATCGACAAGAATCACAACATCGAATCGTTGGTGTGGCGCGAGGGTTCCAATTTCGTAAGGCGAGACACACCACACCGGCGCCAAAATGTCGGTCAACGTCGGTGCAACCGCCACGAGGTTACTGACGGACGTCGGACCTACGGTCAATGCCGTCTTGATCGCAGAGGTCTCGTCGGGAAGGTCGGTGATCGCGATTCGCCAAGCTTCCGCGAGTGAATGGGCAAGTTTCTGGGCATTACCCGTGATGTGGGCCTGGTCGACGAGTCGGTAATCGTTCTCAAGGCGATCCAGAATCATCGTATCTGCGCCGAGTAACTGTCCCCGATCCGCGATGATCGCTTCGAGGACCCCGCGCCACCACGCAAGGTGAAGTTCGGCGGTGATGATGTCGCGCGTAACCATTCGCCCAGCAAAAACGTTGAGAAGCCCTTCGAGCCCGCGTTCACGCATGGAATCCACAATCGCACTGCGTTCGTGAACCGTGTCGATGCTCGTGCTATCGGCGGCCAGCGCCGCAACCAACTCGGATACGGCGGAACGAGGTTCGATGTCTAGCCGACGAGCAAGCGGTCCGTTAAGCAAGGCGACGTCGGACAGAACCTGGTCAAGTTGTTTTCCCAGACCAACAAAACCGGCCGGTACTGAGGGCCGGTAGGCCGCGTTGACCAGTGTGTTCCACTGGGTTCGGGCGACGCGCGCCGCGGTGAGCGCATCGAGCATGTCGGGAACGTGTGCACCGGGGCGAACGAACTCTTTCGCGAGTTTCTTGAGCCGGCGTCTCTGGGCTCCGGGAATGGCGTCATCGCGCGTCGTGGGTGTGTAGGCCGCGACGAAGTCGTCGATAGACCTGTCGAAAAGTTCGGGCGTGAATCTGTCCAACGTTGCGCTCACACCGTTCAGAGTGTCCAGTCGATACCGAAGGTCATCTAACGAGGATCCCGCTCCCACCGGCGTCGGCTCGAGAATTTCCACCGCCATGCTTTCGAGCGTTGACAGGCTGGTTGTGTCGAGGCGAGTGGCCGCGTGTAATGCCGCGGAGGCCTGCGCGGCGTTATCAAAGTGCGCCGTCGCCCATGGTGAGGCCGCGCGGGCGGATTGGAACTGGCCAAGATCAGCGGCCGCGAGGAGCGTACTTACGACCTCGTCCATTGTGGAAGTCAGGGCGATGACCGAATCAACATCAAGCGACACTTCGTTGGTTGCTTCGGTCGTATTGGCCAAACGCGCGAGTTCCCGAATCGCATCGAGAACGCTGACACGGAAACGCGGGTCGGGTTGGTTGAGCGCCGTCCGGTAATTGCCAATGACGCTGCGCATTCGTATTAGCGCCGTATCAACATCCATCGTGTTGGGTACGGGTGTTTTTTCAATTCGGCTGATCGAACGGATGAGGTCAGCCTTGATGGAGGAGGGCGACGCACCCAGCCCGTCGAGCCCCAGATTTCCAAAGCTGCGGCGTATGTCGTCTAGTCGTGCTCGACGAGGACCCGCGACGAGGACCCGCTTGCCCGAACGAATGAGTTCGCCCACAGCATTGACGATGGTTTGCGTCGCGCCCGATCCTGACGGAGTGCCGACGACAATCGAGTTACCGGCAACAATGTGGGCGATGATTCGCTCCTGTTCGGCATCCGCATCGAGCAACAGGCTGTCGGTATCAAGGCTTCGCGTGTCCGAATTCCCAGGGTCTACCGCTGCGTGACTCTCGGCAAAGATGCCCATCGAGTTCGGGTTCCCGCCGATCGTATCGAGCAGCGGGTGGTCGAGAACGCGAGCGGCACTCACCATGTTCGATGCAACGTCACTCAAATTGGCAATCGCGAGTGTGGGGACAACCATTGCGCCGTCAATGTGGGCAATGAGACCGTGCAACCGATCGAGCGCACCGTTAGGTCGGAA
>JAEMRP010000152.1 GCA_016463265.1 Microbacteriaceae bacterium
TTCGGTGCGGTGCTCATGGTTGCAACAATCAACGGTTATATCCAAACCACGACGGATGAAATCTATCGCGGGCGGGTGATGGCCATTTTCTCGACCCTCCTCATGGGCGCGACACTCATCGGCTCGCCTCTCGCTGGTTGGGTCGCAAACGCGTTCGGTCCCCGTTGGGCGATCGGCGTCGCAGCGCTGGGCGGCGTGGTCGCGACAATCGTGGCGTTGGTGTGGATGCGAAGTTCTCACAACATCTCGACGATGGACACGGTTCGGTCTGCCTTCGCTCGGTCGTCAACCGACCTGTCCGACACCGCAACCCAGGTGATCACCATCACCGAACGTCGACCGTAGCGCTCCAAACCCGCGGAATACTCTGACATCGCGCACCAAATCGCTTAGAGTAGTGCGGTGGACGCAACTGACAAGCGAATTATTGAGCAACTCCGCGAAAATGCGCGCGCTGGCTTTGCCGAAATCGGCGATGTTGTGGGTCTCTCCGCAAGCGCCGTGAAGCGACGCGTCGATCGACTCGTGGGCTCCGGGGCCATTCGCGGTTTCACCGTGAACGTCGACCCGGCCGCCGAAGGCATCGGTGTTGAGGCCTACGTCGAGCTGTATTGTCGCGGAACGGTCTCGCCTGACGATCTTCGGACGCTCCTCCACGCAGTACCTGAGGTGGTTTATGCGGGAACCGTGTCCGGCCAGGCTGATGCGATTGTGCACATGCGCGCCTCGTCAATTCAGGCGTTAGAAGCAGCACTAGAGCGGGTTCGTAATGCTCCGAACGTCGACCACACCCGCTCGTCCATCATGTTGTCGCGACTGGTTCATCGTCGGATTCTCTGAAAAATGTTCTGACATGTGCCGTCGTTGGCGTTCGTGACACGACAATGGGTATATGCGAATTGGAGTCCTCACATCGGGCGGCGACGCCCCCGGCCTGAACGCCGTCATCCGTGGTGCTGTTCTCAATGGCGAACGCCACTACGGAATGTCCTTTATTGGCATCAAAGACGGCTGGCGTGGCCTGGTCGACGCGGATTTTCGCAGGCTTGAACGAGCGGACGTCAAGGGAATTGGCAAGATGGGCGGAACCATTCTCGGTTCTTCTCGAACAAATCCGTTCGAAGGAAACGGGGGCATTGACCGCATCAACCAGGTGATGGCGGACGAGGGCATCGACGGTCTGTTGGTCATCGGCGGAGAGGGAACTCTCGCCGCGGCAAATCGCCTGTCCGAGGCCGGCATCAACATTGTCGGTATCCCCAAAACGGTCGACAACGATCTTTCTGCCACCGATTACACCTTCGGTTTTGATACGGCGGTAAACATTGCTACTGATTCCATGGATCGCCTGCGCACGACCGGTGACTCCCATCACCGCTGCATGGTCGCAGAGGTCATGGGCCGCCACGTCGGGTGGATCGCTCTTCACTCGGGGATGGCGGCGGGGGCGCACGCAATCCTGATTCCCGAGCGCAAAACGTCTCTAGCGGAAATTGTCGGTTGGGTCACGTCGGCCTACGAGCGCGGTCGTGCTCCGCTCGTGTGCGTTGCCGAGGGTTTCCTCTTGGACACGATGGACGACGCACACAGTGAACGCGGGCTCGACGCCTTTGGTCGACCTCGCCTCGGCGGAATCGGCGAAATGCTCGCTCCGCTCATCCAAGAGGCGACCGGCATCGAGACGCGCGCAACGACGCTCGGACATATCCAACGCGGCGGGACCCCGTCGGCGTTCGACCGCGTTCTCGCCACTCGCTTCGGGATGAACGCGGTCCGAGTGATTTCCGAGGGCGGCTGGGGGTCGCTGGTGGCCCTTCGCGGCACCGACATCGTGACCACGACCTTCGAATCCGCGCTCGGCCAGCTCAAAACCGTCCCCGATGCCCGCTGGTCCGAAGCCGCTCTACTGTTCGGCTAGGCGTCGCGAAATTCCAACAACGCGTCAATGAGCGCTTCGTTGCTGCGCTCCGCCGCGGTGTGTGACACAGACAAGCCTGCCTGCTGAGCATCGAACGTGGTTCGAGGGCCAATGCAAATCACCGCGGTTGATTTCGGTATCGGGCTGAGCTGCTCGGCGAGTTGTCGCGCGACACTTCCTGAACTGACAAGGATTGCCGTGATGTCGCCCGAGTGGACGCGCGCGCGCACATCTGCTGGAATCGGAACTCCGACGGTTCGGTAGGCCGACACAAAGGTCGCATCGATTCCGCGCTGGTCGAATCCCGCGGCGAGAATTGGTTCCGACGTTTCCGAGTGAGGAACAAGAATTGTGGACTCGGTAAAACCGCCGGGTAACGAGCTGATGAAACCGCGAGACGAGTTGTCGGTCGGAGGAACAAAATCGACCCGAATGTTCGCAAACAACAAGGCCTGAGCTGTCGTTTCGCCAATAGCGGCAACGCGGGTTCGCTCGGGAATTTCGACCTTGTGGTGCTGCAGGACGTCGACGGTCGTCGCGCTGGTCAGGACAATCCAGTCGTACGATCCCGCAGCGAGGGAGTCAAACTGGGACTGAAGAGCACTGGCGTCATCCGCAGACGCGAAGTTGACAACGGGGGCTACTACCGTTCGCGCACCGAGCGTGGTCAGCCGATTGGTGATGTCCTCCGCAAACCGTCCGCCGCGGGGAATGAGCACCGTCTGGTCACCAAGTCGTCGAATCACGGGGATGCTCGCCGTCGGGCTCACCTCGCGAATAGCAAAATCAGTCATCGCCAAAGACCGCCCATGCGATTG
>JAEMRP010000153.1 GCA_016463265.1 Microbacteriaceae bacterium
GCGGATTCGCCCCGAACCTCGCCAACAACCGTGCGGCCCTCGACCTGCTCATGGAGGCCATCGCCAAAGCGGGCTTCACTCCGGGCAAAGACATCGCGCTCGGACTCGACGTCGCCGCGACCGAATTCTTCGAGAAAGGGTCTTACCGTTTCGAGGGTCGTGAACTCAGTTCTGGCGAACTCGTCGCGTATTACTCGGAACTCGTTGCCGCCTACCCTCTCATCACGATCGAAGACCCGTTGTCGGAAGACGACTGGACCGGTTGGGAGGCCATCACGGCCGAACTGGGTGCCAAGGTCCAGATTGTTGGGGACGACCTGTTCGTCACCAACCCGAAACGCCTCGCGGACGGCATTCAGCGTCACGCCGGAAACTCGGTCCTCGTCAAGGTCAACCAGATCGGGACACTCACGGAAACCTTGGACGCCGTCGCCATGGCGCAACGCGCCGGGTATACCGCGGTCCTGTCGCACCGATCTGGCGAAACCGAAGACACCACCATCGCCGACCTTGCTGTCGCCACGAACTGTGGTCAGATCAAAACGGGCGCTCCCGCTCGAAGCGAGCGCGTCGCGAAGTACAACCAGTTGCTTCGCATCGAAGAGGAGCTCGGCGACGCAGCGGTGTACGCGGGACGCTCGGCGTTCCCCCGATTCACCGCCTAGTCGTTCACGGGTTCGAGGGGACGCCCGCGTTACCCTTGAGGAATGAGTTTGCCGCGTCGCCCCGAACGTTCCACCCGACTGTCGCGTCGGGCGCGAAATGGCGTGCGCCAGAGCCTCGATGACTTTATTGACCGCGAACTGCAACGGAGCGGCTCGGTCATCGTCGGGCTCATCATCGCCGTGTTTGCCGTCGTGAATCTGTGGCAGCCCGTCCAGATTTGGTTCGAACAACAGGCGAGGATCGCCGACCTCGACCGTGAGGTGGCGGCTGCGCGAGCGACCCTCGCCGAAGCGCAAGCGGACATGATGCGCTGGACCGACCGGGCGTATGTCGAAGCGCAAGCGCGGGAACGACTTATGTTTGTCTACCCCGGCGACATCTCGTACCTCGTTGTCAACGACGTTGACGCTAAACCCGCAAAGTCAGACGAGGTGCTGGGAACGGTTCAACCCACCGACATCGACTGGGTTGACGCGTTTGTCCAGTCGTATGCCTTTGCGGCCAGGCCTGAACAGAAATCCAAGTGACGATCGACGCAGCGAGTGCGCGCGACCTCGAAATCATGAGGATTCAACTGGGACGGCCGATGCGCGATGTCGTCGGTGTTGCCGCGCGATGCGTATGCGGTGCCCCGACCGTAGTGGCGACGAAACCTCGGCTGGCAGACGGATCGCCGTTTCCCACGTTCTACTATTTGACGCACCCGGGCGCGACCGCGGCACTGTCAACGCTCGAAGCAAACGGCTTCATGGTGACCGAACAGGACAAACTGGCCGAGGACTCGGAATTTGCCGCTGCGTACACCGCCGCCCACAACGCGTACATCGCTGACCGCGACGCACACGGCCGAGTCGACGAACTCGACGGAATCAGTGCGGGCGGCATGCCCTCCCGAGTGAAATGCCTGCACGCACTCGCTGCGCACAGTCTCGCAGTCGGGCTAGGAGTCAACCTCGTGGGTGATGCGGCGCTCGCCGCCGCCGCGTGGTCGCCCGAACGGTGCGTGTGTGCACCCGAAACGCGCTAGATTTGACCCGTTGTCCTCATAAATTTCAGGAGTAATTGTCGTGGCCAAAATCCTTATCGTCGGTGGCGGGTATACCGGTTTTTACACCGCGCTTAAGTTGCAAAAGCACCTGCGGGCTGGCGAAGCCGAGGTCACACTGGTCGACCCGCTTCCGTACATGACTTATCACCCCTTCCTGCCCGAGGTTGCCGCCGGCTTGATCGAAGCCCGTCACGTCATCGTGCCTCTGCGCCGTCACCTGAAAAAGACCCACGTCGTGCAGGGGCGAGTCGTCGCGGTTGATCACGCCAAAAAGACGGCGACCATTGAACCTTCTGCCGGCAAGAGCTACACCACCAAGTACGACCACATCGTCGTTGCGGCCGGGTCTGTGTCCCGCACCTTCCCCATTCCGGGAGTCGCGGACGAAGCGTTCGGCATGAAATCAATCGAAGAGGCAATCGCTGTCCGCGACCGAATCATCGACAACTTCGCCAAAGCCGCGAACCTGCCCAAGGGCAAGGAGCGCGATCGCCTTCTCACGGTGACTGTTATTGGTGGCGGATTCGCGGGAATCGAGACGTTCGCCGAGCTTCGCTCGCTCGCCTCGGCGATGCTCAAGCAGTACCCCGAACTCACGATCGATGACACAAAATTCCACATGGTCGAAGCGATGCCGCGCGTCATGCCCGAGGTGTCACTGAGAACCTCGCATTGGGTTCTGCGAAACCTCGCATCGCGTGGTGCAGCCGTGCACCTCGACACTCAACTCACGTCGGCCGAGGGCGGCAAGGTCGAGTTGTCGAACGGAATGAAATTCGAGTCGGACCTCATCGTGTGGACCGCCGGAGTGATGGCGAACCCCGTCGTCAACTCGATTGGGCTTCCGGTCGAAGAGCGCGGCCGAGTCCGATCGTCAGCGACGCTTCAGGTGACCAATGCTGACGGCACCATCGTCGCGGGTGCGTGGGCCGCGGGCGACAACTCCGCCGTCCCCGACCTCACGGGCGGGGGCATCGGCGGAATGTGTGTTCCGAACGC
>JAEMRP010000154.1 GCA_016463265.1 Microbacteriaceae bacterium
CTGTCGAAGTCGGTTGCACCAAACGCGGTCCGGACGGCGATTGGTTCATGACGCGACAGAATGGCGACACCGGCCCGGCCTTTGGCGGTCGCCTCGTCGTTGATGACGTGCCATGTCGAATCGACCAGGGCGTCGATATCCGCGCGCTCGGCTCGGACTTCTTGAACGGCAACGATGTCTGGTTTACGGTCGGCGAGCCAGTCGCCCATGCCCTTGCGGTACGCGGCGCGGATGCCATTGACGTTGACCGATGCGATGCGCGTAACCATGGCTCAATCCTACGTTCGCGCGGTGTGACCTCGAGGGGCGCTAGCGTCCCCCGCCGAATAGTTTCGCAAAGAACCCCTTTTTATTCCGGCCGCTGTCCGACGATTCGGGGAGGGCCGCTACTGGTTGAGCGACTTCGACCGTGGCGGCTGTGCCGTCGCGGATCTGTCCGAGCAGTTGCTCGATCAGGCCGTTGGCTCCATTAATGGCCGCGCGGACGTCGACGTGAAGATACGGCTTACCCGCGAAACGATCTCGCCCCGTGACCTCGAGATCAACCGCAAAAATGACGCCATCAGCCGAATCGATGATGTCCTGGTCAATGGGACCTGACCCAGCTGATCCCTGGGTTTCGACAAAAATCTTGTGGCCGAGCGTCGTGCCCGCTCGCTCAAAGGCTTCAGCGGCAATGTAGGTGTGCACAATTCCTGAAAAGCATGCGGTGACACAAACAAATTTCATTAGTGGACCTCTTTCGACATGACTTCCACAATCACGCCAGGTTCGGGGCGGTCGCGTGCCCAGCGGGCCAAGCGAGCACAGTCCGGGCGCACAACCTAGCGGCGAACGCCACTAATTGTCGCTTGCTTGACCTCTGAGATCGCCTTGGTGATCTCGATGCCTCGGGGGCACGCCTCGCTGCAGTTGAAGGTGGTGCGGCACCGCCACACGCCTTCTTTCGAGTTCAAGATGTCGAGACGAACCTGGGAGGCCTCGTCGCGCGAGTCAAAAATAAAGCGGTGGGCAGCGACAATCGCGGCTGGGCCGAAGTATTGCCCGTCCGTCCAAAACACGGGGCACGAGGTCGTACACGCCGCACACAGGATGCACTTGGTCGTGTCATCGAAACGGGCACGCTGCTCGGGTGACTGGATGTTCTCTTTATCCGGTTTGGACGTTGACTGCAGGAACGGCTGGACCTCGCGATACGCGGCGAAGAACGGCTCCATGTCAACGATCAGGTCCTTCTCGAGTGGCAGTCCCTTGATGGCCTCGACATAAACGGGCTTTGTAATGTCGAGGTCCTTGATGAGGGTCTTGCACGCGAGCCGGTTGCGACCGTTGATGCGCATCGCATCCGATCCGCAGATTCCGTGAGCACACGAGCGACGGAACGACAGCGAACCGTCTTGTTCCCACTTAATCTTGTGGAGGCCGTCGAGTACTCGGTCGGTCGAATACATGTCGACGTCGAAGTCCTGCCAGAACGGTTCCTGATCCGTTTCCGGGTTGAAACGTCGAACGATGAAAGTGACTTTGAAAGACTCCACTACGCCTAATTCGGACATCAGTACTTCCTCTCCATGGGCGGGTAGTTCGTGATGACGACGGGTTTCCAATCGAGAGCGATATTCTCACCCTTCTTATAGGCCATCGTGTGCTTCATGTACTTCTTGTCATCGCGATCGGGGAAATCGTCGCGCATGTGACCGCCGCGGCTTTCCTTGCGGTTGCGGGCAGACACGACGACGACCTCGGCGAGGTCGAGCAGGAATCCGAGCTCAATCGCTTCGAGCAGATCGGTGTTGAATCGTTGGCCTCGGTCGTGGATGCCAACCTTCTCATATCGTTTCCGAAGCGCCTCGATCACTGTCTGAGCGTGCGAGAGCGATTCTTCCGTTCGGAACACCTGGGCGTTGCGATCCATTTCAAGTTGCAGTTCCTTGCGGATCGCCGCGACGCTCTCCGAACCGTCCGCGGTCCGCATCTTTTCGACTAGTTCAACGACGAACGATTCAGTGCCCTTGGGAAGCGCGGGGCGCTTCGCCTTGTTGGCGTAAGCGGCGGCGTTGCGACCGGCACGTTTTCCGAAGACGTTGATGTCGAGGAGCGAGTTTGTTCCCAGACGGTTCGAGCCGTGCACCGAGACGCAGGCACACTCGCCGGCGGCGTAGAGCCCCGGAATCACCGTCGTGTTGTTGAGCAGGACTTCGGCATCGGTGGTGGTCGGGATTCCACCCATCGCGTAGTGCGCGGTCGGCATGACGGGAACCGGTTCGGTAACCGGGTCCACTCCGAGGTAGGTGCGCGCGAATTCGGTGATGTCCGGCAATTTGGTTTCGAGGACCTCAGCACCGAGGTGGGTGCAGTCGAGAAGGACGTAATCCTTCTCTGGCCCAGCGCCACGGCCTTCGGCGACCTCCTGGACCATGCAGCGCGAAATGATGTCACGCGGCGCGAGGTCTTTGATGGTCGGGGCGTAACGTTCCATGAATCGCTCGCCGCTCGCGTTTCGAAGGATTGCTCCTTCGCCTCGGGCGCCTTCGGTCAAGAGAATTCCAAGACCAGCAAGTCCGGTCGGGTGGAATTGGAAGAACTCCATGTCCTCAAGGGGGATGCCTTTTCGCCACACGATGCCGACGCCGTCACCCGTGAGGGTGTGGGCGTTCGAGGTGGTCTTGAACATCTTGCCGAATCCGCC
>JAEMRP010000155.1 GCA_016463265.1 Microbacteriaceae bacterium
ACCACTCGGAGAAGACCGTCACCGCCGACGGCTGGCGGCACGACCGCATTCAGCTCCTGCCAGTAAATCCGGCGTTCGAGGCGATCACGCTCGAGCCAGAGGACTCCGACGCCCTCACGATCGTCGGGGAGTTTGTTCGCGTAACTACATGACTGACTTTTTTGATGAGCGTAATGTCACGTCCATATCAAGCACCTCGAATGCGAATTGTCGCGTGTTGGATCACCGTGAAAGCCCCGGTGAGTTGGGTCTGATACTCGGCAATCGCTTGGGCGACGATGCGGCCCTTGCGATCGTTGGCAATGCCATCGACGCGAACAAGCACGACGCCGCGGTGGTGAAGTCGCCGCCGAAAAACGAGTTCCCCGAAATCCTTGTCTTCGGTGATGAGAATTCTGGCATCCCTCGCCGCAGCGTCGAGGACGACGTCGTCCGTCGAGCCCTCCATCTCCTCGGCCATCCAGCGAACGTCGTGGCCGTCGCGACGGATGGCCGTAACGATCGCCGCGTCCACGCCCTCATCGGCGAGAAATCTCATGCCGAATCCGGTTCAGCCACGGCATGGACGGTCTCGTGGGCCATGGCTTCGGCTGCATACTCGAGTGCCGCGAGCACAGCTTCGCGAGTGAGCCGCGGGTGCGACTCGAGGAGTTGATCGATCGATTCCCCACAGGAGAGCTTTCGGAGAATCGTCTCGACCGTAATGCGAGTACCCCGGACAACCGGCTTTCCGGTCATCACGTTGGGATCGGACTGGATGAGGCTGGAAGTCATAAAGACCTTTCGGCGAACGGTTGAGTGAGTGTACGGCAGTACAGTTGCTGCGTCAAGTGGACGTAGTTCGATTTTACCCGTTGTCCGCGGACTAGGGTTATCCCTGCCGGGCGTAGACTCGCGGCCATGGTTTCCATCCTCCGCGACTGGTTCGTGATGCTCGCCACCACGCGGATGACGAAGTCGTTCAAGATGGTCCTCCTGCGGGTGTTGCTCGACAACGACGCGGTCTTTTCGGGGATGCCGATCCCGGAGCTGGCGGCGAAGTGTCGGGAGTTTCTCGTGGCCCACGAGTTCCTCCGCCGCGACATCGCCGACGCCGCCACGGGGCAGCCGGTGGAGATGTCGCCGCGGAAGTGGGAATCGAGCTGGCGGAAGTTCCCGATCTCGACGACCGCCATGCCGCGTTACGACGCGATCGACCTCGCGTGGGCGATCTCGTCGTGTTGCACGGCGCGCACCTGCTCGGCCCGCAGCGTTGCCACGGCAATCGTCTCGCCGTCGAGCGTCATAAACTCGACTTCGTATCCCTTGCCCTCGTTATGCATCAGCACGACCGTCCCGATGTCGCCGGCTGCGAGGCCGTGGTCAGGGAGATCGCACGTCAGCACGACTTCGTCGAGTTCATCGATCACGCGGGATTAGCTCCGGTTGCTGAGGGCCTAGAGATTGCCGAGGTCGCGGCTGCCGTGCAGGATTCGAGCGATCTCAGGGCCGTTTGGCATGGGACGAAAAAAGATCACGTACACACCGACCGACACACTGCGGCATTCAGCGATCCCGAATCCCGGTCGTGATTCCCCCGTCAGCGGATGCTGTGCCAAGCGGTCGCAACGCTCGCGAATCGACCGCAACCATTCCCTCGCGGCGACTGGGTTGTCTCGGGCGATGAATTCCACGATGGCGAGCAGATCGGCCTCGGCATCCGCGGAAAACCTCGCCGTGCTCATGCGCTGCCGGCCCGTTCAATCGAGGCGATGCGTTCCTCCGCCTTGGCGAAAACCGTGTGGGCAGCCGCACTCTTGCCCTCGTCCAGTTGGGCGAAACCCTGACGCACGGCCGCACGCAGGGTTTCCTGAGATTGAAGGAGGCGCAATCCTTCGGCGAGCACTTCGCTCTCGGTGAGAAACCGTCGTTCGGCGATCAATCGCTCCACGAACGGTGCCAGCTCGGCGGGAATGTCGATGGACATGGTTTTGGGAGTGTACATCTGTGCACTTTCTGTGTCAATGCCTGGCTGACGATTCGATTCTACCCCGGACCAAGGTTGTCCCGGCGGTTCGTGCCCACCTCGTTCGACTGCACGCCCGCGGAGCAGGCGGCGGTGATGGAACTCGTGGGCAAGGTGAAGACGCTGCTCGATCTGAAGTCCGAGCGATACAACGTCGGCTTCAACGCCGGGGCCGCAGCCGGCCAGACAGTGCCTGGCCACGACGTGGTCATCAGCACCACGATGCCGAGACGCACTTGGCGGAGGTCCTGTTGGTACCGGAGATTCTGGTCCGTCGAGATCAGGATTTCGTAGCCGTTGAGGATGGCTACCGCGAGGACGTCGCCGTTGGTGAGGTGGCTGAGGCTTGGAGTTCAAGGCTGGCGGCAGCGAACTCGAGCACGGCTTCGACCTGCTCCCGGGTAACGCCCGGAAACCACTCGACGAACTGATCGACCGTCGCACCGTCTTCGAGATTTTCAAACAGTGCCCGCACGGGCACCCGGGTGTTGGCAAACACCCACGCTCCGCTGACCTTGGCAGGATCGCGTTCGACGGCTCGGCACTCTTCCCAGGAACTCATGGCGACTGACCTCGGGCGGGACTCGGGGAAAAGAATATACAGGCGTTCACGTCCTGCGTCAACGCCAACGGATCGTTTCGATTCTACCCCGGACCAAGGTTGTCCCTCGGGG